>DATFIH010000056.1:0-9020 GCA_035270205.1 Clostridia bacterium
GTATTTAGACGATGGAACGTTTTTAACTAAATTCGATGAAAAATATTTTGAAGATAATGAAATAAAAAGTAGTTTTACCGTCTACGCAAGGTTGATTGTGCTAGAAACTCCAGGCTTAAAATATGAGTTAAAAAACGATGATACGTACGAGGTTGTTGGGTATATCGGCGAAGAATATGACGTTATTATTCCCAATGAGTACAATGGGAAAATTGTTAGCGGAATAGGTAATTCTGCTTTCAGCGGATTAAGTTTGCTTAGAACAATAACAATACCGGCATCAGTATCACAAATAAGTCCATCTGCATTCAATAGGGTAATAGCAACCATAGAATTCGCTCACAATATGAGCATAACTGGTATAGGGAGCTATGTTTTTGATAATTATAAAGGTAAAAGCATAACAATACCCGAAAGTGTAGTAAGTATAGAGCCTTACGCTTTTTACAACTGTACCAACCTTGCCAGCGTAACATTGCCATCGTCGCTTACTTCGATACAAGCATATGCTTTTTATAACTGTACGAGTTTAAGTGAAATTACACTACCAGAAAGCGTAACAACCATTGGACCTTATGCTTTCAGCGGTTGTGCCAGTATATTTTATATGGAAATACCTAAAAACGTAAAAAATATAGGGCAATACGCATTTAGCAATATAGACGGCGCAATACAGTTTGCGCAAGAGTCACAACTTTTGGAAATAAATTCTTTCACATTTGCCGATTATAAAGGGGCAAGCGTTACAATACCATCTAACGTTACCAAAATAGAGGATAACGCGTTTGCTAATTGCGCCAGACTTACCGCATTTGAAGTTGCGCCAGACAATCAATTTTTTAAATCCATTGATGGTGTGCTTTACGATAAAACAGCAAAGACGCTTTTGCAATATCCTGTAAATAAAGAGGGAAGTTCTTTTACAATCCCCGCGGAAGTTATCTCTATTGGTCCATCTGCTTTTAGTTTTGCCCTTGCCGATTTAGATTTTTCACAGCATTCCCAAATTACCACGATAGGAAATTATGCTTTCAATAACTATCGTGGGAAAAGCATCAATTTGCCCAATACAGTACAAACAATTGGGAAAGGCGCATTTACTTCTTGCTCTAATCTTACATCGTTTACAATCCCTTCAAACGTGATAGCAATAGGAGAGGGCGCATTTAGTTATGCCAGTGGAAGTATTAGTTTTTCACTCGATACTCAAATTACTGCAATAAATTCTTTGGTGTTTGAAAATTTTAAGGGCAACAATATTACTATTCCGTCGAGTGTTGTTAGTATTGATGCGTACGCTTTTAGTAATTGCACAAATTTAGAGCAAATAGTTTTGCCTGAAAACGTAACAAGTATAGGTAGTTATGGATTTTACAATTGTAACAATCTAACCGAAATTGAAATGCCTGCAAGTATTTTGAGGATAGGTTCTTACGCTTTTTACAACTGTGTTAATCTTGCGGAATTGGTTATTCCTAAAAACGTTGTATCAATAGGCACAAACGTATTTAGCAACGTAAAAGGACAAATTACTTTTGACACATATTGCTCCATTACAAGCATTGGAAGCGGTGCTTTTGCCTATTATAAGGGAGAAGAAATAACAATTCCCGATAGCGTTACTGATATTAAGTCTTCAGCATTTTATAATTGTACGGAGTTAGTTACTATAAATCTTGCCAATGGTTTGCAAACTATTGGGGACAGAGCTTTTTATAATTGTACCAATATTAAAGAATTGATAATACCGTCAAGCGTTATAAGCATAGGCTCTTACGCTTTCAGCTTTATAACGGGGAAAGTTAGCTTTGACGAGCTAACCAATATTGCGTCTTTGGGCAGTGGTGGATTTTTTAATTATAGGGGCTCAGAGCTAAAAATTCCGCAAAGCGTTACGCAAATAGGGTCTTCGGCATTTGCCGGATGCACTGCATTAACTGGGATAGATATACCCAAAGGGGTTACAAGCATTGGGGAAAAAGCCTTTAACAACGTGACGGCGACAATAAATTTTGCTCCCGATACAGAAATTACGGTAATAGGCGCAGGCGCATTTTCTTATTATAAAGGCGCGACTTTAACAATACCGGGTGGCGTTAATCAAATAGGGAACAAAGCTTTTTACGGTTGTACTAATCTTACGGCAATACAGGTCGAAGTGTCCAATATCTACTATACCTCTATAGATGGTGTTTTGTATAATAAGGATGCAACAACTATCATACAATATCCTATAAAAAAGCCAAACCAAGATTTTGAAGTGCCAGCAACTGTAACAGATGTTGGGTCATACTCATTCAGCGGATGTACCCTTGCAAGTATAACGTTGCCACCCAATACTACCAGCATAGGCGCTTATGCATTTTCTGATGTGGAAGGAAGTATTATTTTTTCTCAAGAAAGCGAAATATCAACTATAGCGAATTTGACGTTTGCTAATTATAAAGGAACGCAAGTTTCATTGCCATCAAGCGTAAATAATATTGGGGGAAATGCATTTTCTTTATGTAATAATCTTGCAAACATAGTAGTTGACGAAGATAACGCATTTTATAAATCTATAGATGGTGTATTGTACGATAACAACATATCAACGCTACTACAATATCCAGCCAACAAGAATTTGAGTTTATTGGAAATTCCGCAAACTGTTACTAAAATAACATCGTCATCTTTTAACGGCAATACTCATCTTTTCTCTGTGACAATACCAGAAAGCGTTGTGGAAATAGGAGAAAACGCTTTTTATAACTGTACAGGTCTTGCCGAAATAATTGTGGACAATCAAAACGTTGATTATAAGAGCTTGGAGGGTGTGCTTTACAATAAGGAAGTGAGCGAATTAATACATTATCCTGCTTATAAGAATGATGCAAGTTTTGTTGTACCCGACAGCGTTTTACGCATTATGTCGTATGCTTTTAAAGGATGCAACAATTTAACGAGTGTGATTTTTAGTGAGCAAAGTAACTTGCAAAGCTTGGAAGAATACTCATTCAGAGGCTGTAATAACCTGACTCAAGTTGTTTTTGCCTCCAACAATAATTTAAATACAATAGGCTCTTTTGCGTTTTACGGTTGTAGCAATTTACTAAAGATATCTATCCCTGAAAGCGTTGTGAGTATTGGAAACTACGTATTTGAGGGTTGTAGTAATTTACAATATGAGATAATTGACAACAATTTAAAATATCTTGGGAATTGGCTAATAGATACCCTGGACAAAACTTTGATAAGCGTAAATTTAAAAAATACAACAAAGGGTATCGGCGCTTACGCGTTCAGGTCACTAACCAACTTGGAAAGTATTGTTTTACCCGAAAACTTGGTAACGATAGAATATTCTGCGTTTGAGTATTGCAGCAAGCTAACAAGTATTACAATCCCAACAACTGTAACAACAATTGAAACAACCGCATTTTATGGTTGCGCAAATCTTACCGATATAACTCTGGAAGGTGCGCCGCCTAAACTTGGCAGTAGTCCTTTTGTGGGAACTAAACTTACAAAGATTTATGTGCAAACTGAACTTGTAGATACGTACAAAACAGCATTAGGTTGGAGTAATTTTTCAGCGAAAATTTATCCTAAGGAATAATTTAATTGTGTATTATCTATTTGTAAGCTATAATTTACCTTAAGTATTTTAAAGGAAGTCTAAAAATGGAATATCGTATAGAAAAAGACTCTTTAGGAGAAATTGAAGTTCCTAAAGAAAAACTTTGGGCGGCGCAAACTGAAAGAAGTCGTCGTAATTTTAAGATAGGCGAAGAACTTATGCCTAAAGAGATAATTCACGCATTGGCGATTGTAAAAAAAGCGGCATCAATTACCAATTACAAACTTGGTTTATTGGATAAAAATAAGCAAGAATTGATTGAAACTGCTTGCAATGAGATAATTAGCGGACAACTTGACAATAATTTTCCGCTTAGCGTATGGCAAACAGGTAGCGGTACACAAACCAATATGAATGTCAATGAGGTTATTGCAAATCGTGCAAACGAGATAGCAAAAGAAGAAATTTTACACCCTAACGACCACGTAAATATGAGCCAAAGCACAAACGACGCTTTTCCAACCGCTATTCATATTGCAGGAGTTATTGGTATTGAAGACCATTTGATAAAGGCAATAAAAAAGCTAATTGCCACGTTTTTAAAACTGGAAAAAGAGAACGAGGGCATAATAAAAAGCGGAAGAACGCATTTGCAGGACGCAACGCCTATAGCTTTTTCACAAGAAATAAGCGGTTGGCGCGGTATGGCGGAACAAAACCTTGCTATGATAGAAAGTTCTTTAGGTGGATTGAAAAACATAGCTTTAGGCGGAACAGCTGTAGGGACAGGCTTGAATGCACCCAAAAACTTTGGGGAGCTGTCAGCAAAAGAAATAAGTGATATAACGAGCAAAACTTTTGTTTCGCAAAAAAACAAGTTTCACGCGCTTTCATCAAAAGACGCTATGGTTTTTGCACACGGCGCATTAAAAGCGCTTGGCGCAAACCTTATGAAAATAGCAAATGACGTGAGATGGCTTGCAAGTGGACCGCGTTTGGGTCTAGGTGAGATATTTATACCTGAAAATGAGATGGGAAGCTCCATAATGCCGGGCAAGATTAATCCTACGCAATGTGAAGCGTTGACTATGATAGCAGTACAAGTTATGGCAAACGACGTTGCAATAGGGTTTTCAGCATCGCAAGGAAATTTTCAGCTTAATGTATTTATGCCGATACTTGCTTATAACTTTTTACAGTCGGTACGTTTGCTTAGTGACGGGATTAACTCTTTTAGTGACAATTGCGTACAAGGAATTAAGGCAAATAAAGAAAAAATGGAGCAGAACCTTAACAACTCACTTATGCTGGTTACTGCGCTTAATCCTTATATCGGCTACGATAAATCAGTTAAAGTCGCGAAGTTCGCATATAGCCAAAATCTTTCTATAAAAGAAGCTTGCGTAAGTTTAGGGTTTTTAACAAGCGAAAAATTTGATGAAGTTTTTAACGTTGATAAAATGATATAACTTTGGGGAAAATAAGGTAAAATATGAAAGGTTTAATAATAAATAACGCTTATAACAAATCTATCACTTTACTTAATCAGTCGATAAGATTAAAAGAAGAGTTTGACAAACTTGACGTTGATGTCGAGATAAAACGAAACGATTTTTTCCCTGCCATAATCGCTGCAGGTAAACTCCAAAGCACCATAAATGATTTTGATTTTTGTGTATATCTTGATAAAGATAAATATGTATCTAAGATGCTTGAAAAAACTGGCTTAAGAGTGTTTAATAAGTCCAGCGCTATGGAGATTTGTGATGATAAAATGGAAACGCATATTGCGCTTGCAAACCACAATATACCTATGCCAAAAACTATACCGGGGTTGTTGTGTTACAACAAGGAAGAGCCAATACAAGATGCAACAATAGACAGGGCGGAAAGTTTGCTTAGCTATCCTATTATTGTTAAAGAAAGCTATGGTTCTTTGGGTAGTGGTGTGTTTAAGGCTGACACACAAAAAGAATTGGCGCGTTTGATGGAAGAACTAAAATGCCGTCCACATTTATTTCAAGAATACATTAGCGAAAGCTTTGGCAAAGATATACGAGTAATAGTTATAGGGAATAAAGCATTTGCGTGTATGTTGCGTCAATCCAGAGGCGATTTTCGTTCCAATGCTGAACTTAGAGGTGACGCATACGCATGCGAACTTCCTTTAGAGTATAAAAATTTATGCGAAAAGGTGAGCAAAATTTTAGACCTTGATTATTGCGGAATAGATATTTTGATAGGAAAAGACAATAAGCCTATAGTTTGCGAGGTTAATTCCAACGCATATTGGGGCAAAATAGAAAAAGTAACAGGCAAAAACGTCGCACAAGCATACGCAAAACACATAATTGATTGTGTGCAAGTAAATGTTTAGTTGTTTACACTTATTATAAATTTGAAATAAGCGTTATCTTCATACCATAGCGGAAAATTAGTTCCCCAAATATTATTGTGCAGATTAAAAGATACTCCGCATTTGTTTACATCTTCAACTATATTATCAAATTGCAATATTTTTCCCAGACCAATTGACACGAGCGGGGAGTGTACGTTTGTTATTTTTAGTTGACCAGTCGGGGTAAGTCCGTATATATTTTCCACAGCGGACAGATTGCGGTTGCCATTTTTTACAATATCATAAGGGTCAATCTCGCTACCAATTTTGGTATAACGCAAAGAGCCACTTGCAAGCTTAATAGGAAAATTAATAAACGTAGCTTCAGGCAAACGGTTAGCGCTTTTATTAAGCCAAATCACGTCTACTGTCACAGTGTCTTTTTCAAAGCTATATTTTATTTCACACAAAGCAGGCGCGCCATTTTCAGACGTTAGACGAGAAGAGGGGGAAAATTCAGCTATAATAGTGCGCTTTTGGTCAAATAAAAGTTTTGTCATAGTATATGGAAATATACCTTTAGCATATTTTCTATCTACTTTCTTTAATCCAGGTCTAATAAAATCCGCAGCCGACCATTTTTTGGTGGCTTTATAATTACGCATATAATTATTACGCCAATATTTAAAGTCAGCATTGCCGTACAAATAATAATTCAAGGTGCCATTATTTGCGCTGTTTTCCATAAGAACAGTATCTTTATAGGTAAGTTTTTGCACACCTTTATCGTTGAAAATAATTTTGTAGTCATTAATTTCATACAAGGCATTTGTTGGAACGGATAAAAAGTTGGTTTTATCAAATGCAGCTTTGGGACAAAGCGCGCCAATACAATCGATAGCTTGCTTTTGTAAAGGCTTATCAAGACAATTTATAGCTTTGGTAAGGTATTGTCTTTGTTCCGCCCAAGACTGCTCCATCGCTTTATAACTGCCTTGCGCGTAAACACCTTTTTTACGCATTTTAGCTACTATGAGCGAGAGATAAAGATTGTCCAAAGTAATACGAGTAGACACCTTGTCTTTTGCCCGTGCTCGCTCAAAATCATTTTTTAGATAAATAAAATCACTCAAAAATTTTTTAACGTCCATGCCCCAGGTATGTTCTGCAATTTGGAGCAGGTTGTTGGAAAATTGTTTATACGAAACACTTTCTTTATCTAGTTTCTTTTTAGCAAGCCATTGGTTTTTTAATGCAACAAGTTCTCGATAAGCACCAGTTTTGTACGGGTCAGACGCAAGTCCGTGTATCCATGTATCGCCAATTTCCGATGTTATTTTAGGTAACTTGTCCTTAACTTTATAAAGTTTTTCGGCGTATTCGTCCAAGGTGGAAGCGCATATCTCATAATCAGGATATTCTATTTTTAATTTTTTGTAGATCGCATCAATTTTTTCTTGCCCGGATGGCCCGTGATTGTCGTTGGAATGAATAAAACATAAGATATCATCAATATATTCATTTTTGTACAAACTGCCATAGCTACCATCATAAATAACCATAACTTCACTTCCTTTGTATTCCCATAAAAACGCTTCGGGTACACAAGGGAGACATGACGCGCCATTGACACCTATATGTAAAAGTTTTATACCGAATTCTTGTAAAATCGGTATAATGGCTTTTGTATGCCCAGGGACGTCTGTCATTTTTGCAGCGATAGTATTTTTACCGTACCTTTCATCCAATTCTTTAGATATACTAAGTCCATAACGCAAGGTGTCTTCGTCTAAAAGTTCGGTATGCGTGGTAAAAGGGAAACCGTGCCAAGTTATATATCCTTTCTTAATTGCTTCGTCTAGCTTCAGCTTGTTTATATCGCTCGCATTTTGTAAGCTATCGGCAATAAGCCAAGACCCAGTAGTCCAAATAAACTTTTTCGCACTGTTAATTTCGTTTAGTTTTTCCGCCATATTTACCGCATTTGGAATAAATTCCTCACGGTAACGGTTGACAATATTGTGGGCATAATCTGTAAAACCCATATCAAGATGCGTTTTGCTGATTAGATGTATTTTTTTCATAAACTAAGTATATCATAATCATTTAGCAAAATACTAAAAAATCTAATATTGTAAAAAAAATGTTTTTATGATATATTTATTAAGGTTAATGCAATCAAAAACATTAACAGAATAGGCGGTGTACAATGGAAAAACAGTTAATTATAGATTTCCCCATAAAAAAAGAACAACAAAGACAATTTTTAAAGGTTTATTTTGACGTTCCCAAAGAAGTGGAAACGCTAGAAATTGCTTATTCTTATGAAGGCGACAATGCAGATTCTATACCGTCTAGTGATAAAAACGTAGTCGACCTTGCATTGCTCGACAACAACGGTAACGACGTAGGCGCGACAGGTTCTAGCGTGAGGAAAATAACTATATCAGAAAGCTATTCTTCGCCCGGCTATAAAAAACTGCCGATAGCCGAAGGCAAATGGTGCATTATTTGCGGCGCTTATATGGTAAAGAACGAGTCTCTCGCCATAAGATATACCATAACATTTAAGTTTAAGCATTATCGCTATTTAAAAGGTGATCCACATTTGCACAGTGTACATTCCGACGGAGTAAAAACCATACAAGATATTGGCAATAATGCAACGAAGTTAGGACTTGATTTTATAATCAGTACCGACCATAATAATTTTGCACACAACAAGCATTTGCCCGAAATTCCCAATTTAAATATTATCCCGGGCGTGGAACTTACCCACTACAACGGACACGTCAATATTTGGGGCAAAGAAACACCTTATGAGGGAAGTTTTGCTGTAAACAGCTATGAAGAGTTTAAAGTTCTTATAAATGAGGCGCACAAAAACGGCGCGATTATCTCTTTAAACCATCCTTTTTGCTCAATATGCCCGTGGCTATGGGATTTTGACTTTTATCGTGATACTGTTGAAGTTTGGAATGGACCTATGCGTTGTGACAACTTAAAAACTATAGATTGGTGGCATAGTGAACTTTTACAAGGTAAAAAAATTGCTATCGTTGGTGGTAGTGATTATCATTATAATTTTTTAAAAGTTATCAACCTTTTGGCGCGTCCCACAAC
>DATFIH010000057.1:0-3429 GCA_035270205.1 Clostridia bacterium
ACTGTTTAAGCAAATGTTTATATTGTTGCTTTATAGTCTAAGAAAAATTACTTCCTTTATCGCAGGATAAGTTTTTATTTTTTAATAATAATTAAGGCATACGGAGTAAAATGAAAGATAGACAAAAATATATACGCAATTTTTGCATAGTAGCGCATATCGACCACGGTAAGAGTACCCTTGCCGACAGAATAATTGAAAAAACCGGTCAGGTAAGCGTTAGAGATAGAAAAGAACAGATGCTCGATTCTATGGATATTGAAAGAGAGCGCGGTATCACTATTAAACTTACTCCGGTAAGGATGTTTTACCACTATAAAGGTGAAGAATATACACTCAACCTTATTGATACTCCCGGACACGTTGACTTTACCTATGAGGTAAGCCGTTCCCTAGCAGCTTGCGAAGGAGCAATCCTTGTTGTCGACGCGACGCAAGGCATTGAGGCACAAACGCTTACCAATGTGTATTTAGCTCTAGATAACGATTTAGAAATAGTTCCTGTTATAAATAAAATTGATTTACCAAGCGCGGACGTTGAAGCTGTAAAGACTGAGATTGAGGACGTTATAGGACTAGACGCGCAAAACGCTCCTTGCATTAGCGCTAAAGAAGGGATAAACATTGAAAGTGTGATAGAACAAGTTATTGAATTGCTACCACCGCCTAAAGGTGTGGAAAATGCGCCGCTAAGAGCTCTTATCTTTGACTCTTGTTATGACAATTACAAGGGCGCAATGTGTTTTGTAAGAGTAGTTGACGGCACAATAAAGTCTGGTGATAGAGTCAAAATGTTTAGCACAAATAAAGAATTTGAAGTAACAGAAGTTGGCATTTTTAATCCATCGCTTGTTCCAATTAAAGAGCTTAAAGCGGGCGACGTAGGTTATATTGCTGCCAGCATAAAGAACGTAAAAGATACTTCGGTAGGTGACACAATAATTTCTGTTGTTACGCCGGCAAAAGAAGCGCTAAAGGGATATAAAAAGGTTCATCCTATGGTTTATGCGGGAATATTTCCGCTTGATGGTAGCAAATATAATGATTTGCGTGACGCTCTGGAAAAGCTAAATTTAAATGACGCAAGCTTGGTATTTGAACCGGAAAATTCTATTGCGCTAGGCTCTGGCTTCCGTTGTGGATTTTTAGGACTACTGCATATGGAAATAATAGAAGAGAGGTTGGAAAGAGAATTCGACCTCGATATTATTACCACTGCGCCCAGCGTTTCATATATTGTTACCAAAACTAACGGTGAAATAATAACGGTCGACAATCCGTCACATATTCCAGATCCGGCAGTTATTGAAAAAATTGAAGAGCCAATAGTAAAAGCTAGTATATTTACACCTCCCGATTATGTAGGAACGATAATGGATTTATGCCAAGAAAAACGCGGCATATTTATAGATTTGACATACCTTGACGCTACTAGAGTACGCATATTGTATCGCATGCCGCTTGGAGAAATTGTTTATGACTTTTTCGACAATTTGAAATCTCGTACCAAAGGTTATGCAAGCTTAGACTACGAACTTGACGGTTACAAAGAAGGCGACCTTGTGAAACTTGACTTTTTACTTAATGGCGACTCTTGTGACGCACTTAGTTTGATTATCCATAGGGAAAAAGCCTACGGTCGAGCAAGGCAGATAGCAGAGAAGTTAAAAGATGTTATTCCCAGACAGATGTTTGAAATACCTGTGCAAGCTTCAATAGGGAGCAAAGTAATTGCAAGAGAAACAGTTAAGGCGCTAAGAAAAGACGTGCTTGCAAAGTGCTATGGCGGAGATATAACCCGTAAGAAAAAATTGCTCGAAAAGCAAAAAGAGGGCAAAAAACGTATGAGACAAGTGGGCAACGTGCAAATACCGAGCGAAGCGTTTTTGTCGATACTAAAGTTTGATAATGATAAAAAATAAAGCAGGTCTGTATATTCATATACCTTTTTGCCAAAAAAGATGTTACTATTGTGATTTTTTTTCTTCCGAAAACCATTTGGAAATTGATAAATATACTCAAGCAATCGTTAAAGAAATCAGGAGTATAGCTGAAAGCAATCCCAATTACGTCATTACAACGGCGTATATAGGAGGGGGAACACCCTCTTTGCTTTCGATGAAACAGCTAGAAGATGTTGTAGCAAGCATAAATAATAATTTTGAATGTAATATCCAAGAATTTACCATAGAAGTTAATCCTAATTCTAGTAATAATTTGCCTGAGTATAAGAAAGTCGGAATAGACCGAATAAGTTTGGGAGTACAAAGCCTTAATGATAATATCTTACGCAAAATAGGAAGGTTGCACGACAGCAAAACCGCTATTTGTGCATTGGAAACGGCAGCGAAGCATTACAATAACGTAAGTGGCGATCTTATTTTAGGTATTGATGACAATCAAGATGTAATACAAGACGCAAAGTCTATGCTACCTTATCTTACTCATCTTTCGTCGTATATGTTGAAAGTAGAAGAAGGTACGCCTTTGCAAAAGCAGTTATCAAATAAAATGATATCCATATCTAGTGAAGATAGCGTGGTAACACAGTATGAAAAGCTGTATCAATATTGTATAGATAATAAATATTTACGGTATGAAACAAGTAATTTTTCGCTTGTTGGCTATGAAGGGAAACACAACTATAATTATTGGAATATGACCGATTATTTTGGAGTAGGAGCAAGTGCGCATTCTTTTATAAATGGTAGGCGCTATTATAACAAACCCGATATAAAAGCATACATAAACGGCGAAAACAGCGGAAACAATAAAGAAATAGTGGAACGGGAGTACTCATTGCGCGAAACAATAGAAGAATTTATTATGCTTGCGTTGCGTACAGAATTAGGTTTAAATATACCCGATTTTAATAAAAGATTTGACAAAAATTTTCTTGTAGAATATAAAGATAAAATAAAAAATGCGGCTAAGTACACAACAATCGAAGGTGATTATTTTCGTATCAAGCCGCAATTTTTACTAGTACAAAATACTATTATTTCAGATTTATTGTAAATTCTCCATCTTTAAAACCTACTTCAATCAAAGTATTGGCTTGTATTTCTTTCGACAGAAGATATTTAGCAATAAGAGTTTCAATTTTTGCTTGTATAAATCGCTTTAACGGTCTTGCACCGAATTGCGGTTCGTAAGCGGTGTTGGCTATTACGTTTTTTGCCTCATCTGTAACAGTTAGGCGCAATTGTAATTCTTTTAGGCGCAATGCAACATTAGTCAGCATAAGTTCTACAATTTTTACTACATCTTTTTGTGCTAATGGTTTGAAAAACACGATTTCATCAAGCCTGTTTAAAAATTCCGGTCTAAAGGTTATTCTTAGCAAGGCCTGAACTTCATCTTTTGCTTTTTCGTTGATTTCTCCATTGTCGTCAATGCCATCAAGTAAAAAGTTGCTACCTATGTTGC
>DATFIH010000058.1:0-4619 GCA_035270205.1 Clostridia bacterium
ACTAGATATTTTTCTTTTTGTCTTCTCTTCAATTTATATTTGAAAAAAATATTATGCAGTTGTCAAGGTGCAAAATTTCTCAACTACAGTTGAGTTTGGTAGGCTGAAGTGGGCTCGAACCACCGACCTCGTGCTTATCAGGCACGTGCTCTAACCTGCTGAGCTACCAGCCTAAGTCCTTTTTACATTCTAAAAGGAAATGGTGGAGATAAACGGGATCGAACCGTTGACCCCCTGCTTGCAAGGCAGGTGCTCTCCCAGCTGAGCTATACCCCCATAAAGAATATACCTTCTAGAATGCTTGTATATCATAACACTTAAGTTTTGCCTTGTCAATTATTTGGACTCGTTTTTTTTAAAACATTTTAGCCATTTTCAAGTCACTTATATGCTTATGATATCCCCTCAAGCACCTTCAAAGTTCTTGGGATTTTTATTATACCACAACATTTAAAAATTGGTAGCAGTTTATCTAAAGTTTTTACATTAATTTATTTTGCATTGTACTAGCATATTGACTAAATGCGTAAAATCGTGTTATCCTTATTTATTATTAAGAGGTATCTATATGATTTTTGAGCTGAAAAAAAACTTGCATTCTCTTGGTGGAGATTTCGCACTTAGAGATGAAACCCTTATTAGCTTTTGTAATATTGATTTTATAAAGGGCGGTATTGTGTTGACCAATGCAAAAGGCCAACTAATTGCACAACTTTTTCAAAGCAAAAACTTTGTAACGGTCACGATTGCCGATGGTCCTAGCCTTACAGTGAACCAACTATATGATATTAAGCAAGCAGAAATAGACGATGAAGAGCGCAGTTTTATAAACGACTCGATAAAACATAGACAAGATAATAGTATATACAGTCATTTTGGCAATCCGTCTGCTTTCCGCTACGATCTTTTCGTTGCAAAAAATACAACGGCGCAACCTATGTTGGCAGCCGAAGTAATTCCTCACCCGTGGAAAGAAGATACCTTTAAAATACGCATACACAATAATGTAAACCAATTAAAGGTGCTGGCCCTCTGCCTTGCTTTTACACTTATAGCAAAATAAGCAAATTTTATTACATATATTAAATTTTATCTATATTTTCAAATTATTATTTGATGTTTTTTTAAAATCTAAAAAAACAATTCTTTAAAAGCTTCATAATAAATATCTGACGCTTTATCAAATTCATCAAGGTCAATATATTCATCGACACAGTGAATGCCTGCATCGCTGTTTGGAAAACACGGACCAAACGCAACGCCAAGAGGTAATACCCTTGCGTAAGTACCGCCACCAATAGCAATGGGTTGGGCGTCGGTTTTCATTACCTTATTATAAGCCTTTAGCAAGGTTGAGACCAGCGGATGGTCTTTAGGAACAAATAACGGTAAATGGTAAAAGCCTTGTTCGGCCCTACATGGCGCTGCTGCATTTAGCATTGTTGTAATCTGTTCTTTTGTATAGCTTATCGGATGTCTTATATCAAGCTCATAAATGATTTCATCTTTATCAAGATAAACCGTACCTAAATTTAAGGTGAGTTTTCCGCTTTCTTTATCTTCAATATTTAATTTTACATTGTTGCCGCTACTAACAGAAAACGCATAATGCATATCAGCAAATATTTTTTCGTTACTTAAAACTTGCAATATCTTTATTATGGCATTTTCACCATCTTCAGGATGACTGCCGTGCGCTGATTTTCCTCTTGCTTCTATCTTGATGCTATCCTTATATATAATGTAGGAACAAATATTTTGATTTTTTACCTTCTCTAGTAATGCAGGCTCGTTTTTTACCACAGCATAAGCGTAGTCAGGCACCATATTTGCGCGTTCTCCGCCCCCTATATCAATAACGCAAGACGGTTTTTTGTGTCTTAACTTATGATATACTATACCTTTTTCACAATTGATAACGGGAAAATCGCCGTCAGGAGATATTCCCATTGCCGGCATTTCTTCTGTTTTTTGGTAACGCTCCATACACTCCCAACCGCTTTCCTCGTCACAGCCTAGAATAAAACGGACTCGTTTTGACGGCATCCGACCTTCACAAAGCAAGCGCATTACTGCATAAAGAGCGCATATAAAAGGTCCTTTATCATCTAGCGCACCCCGAGCATAAACCTTATTATCGTGTATTTCTGCACCAAATGGCGGATATGTCCAACTGCCACTTATAGGCACCACATCTAAGTGACATAGGATACCAAAAAGCTCTCCTGTGCCAATTTCACCATATCCACAATAACCTTCTATGTTTTTCACATAGAACCCAAGTTCTGCAAGCAGATTAAGAGAATAATCCAAACATGCCGCAATGCCTAACCCAAATGGAGCATTATCTTTTTTTTCGCCCTCCACACTTGGAAATTTTAAAATATCGGTGAGCCATTTTATTGCATTTTCTCGATTAATAATCATATATACTCCATAAATTTTTTTGTTATTGCTCTTTTATTATACACATTACATAAAAAGTATGCTACAATAATTCTGCATTAAAACATCGTTTTGACTATGGAGGTCTTTTTTATGACGGTAAGAACACGTTTTGCGCCCAGCCCCACAGGCTTTATGCATATAGGAAATTTAAGAACGGCATTATACGCCTTTCTTTACGCAAAACATTATAATGGACATTTTTTATTGCGTGTTGAAGATACCGATCAGGAGCGTTTTATAGAGGGCGCAACTGAAATTATTTATTCTACTTTGAAAAAATCAGGAATTACTCACGACGAAGGCCCCGACGTCGGCGGCGACTTTGGACCTTATATTCAGAGCCAACGTAAAGAAATTTATAAAATGTATGCTGAAAAGCTGGTTGAACTTGGTGGAGCGTATCTATGTTTTTGCGACAAGGAAAGACTTGCAAGCTTAGCCGGTGAAAGCGGTATTAAAAAATACGATAAACATTGTTTGCATCTAACCAAGGATGAAATAGCGGAAAAATTAACAAATGGAATGCCTTACGTTATTCGTCAAAACGTTCCAACTCATGGTATGACCAGTTATAACGATATGGTTTTTGGAGAAATAACCGTACCTTGTGAGGATCTTGAGGACGGAATTTTACTAAAAAGCGACGGTATGCCAACCTACAACTTTGCCAACGTTGTTGACGATCACCTTATGAATATTACCCACGTTATGCGTGGGATAGAATATCTATCCAGTACACCAAAGTACAATCTTATGTACGATAAATTTGGTTGGGAACGTCCGCTTTATATGCACCTTCCGCCTATTATGAAAGATGCCCAGAGAAAACTGAGCAAACGCTATGGTGATGCTAACTTTGAAGATTTTATTTCTAAAGGATTTTTACCCGAGGCTATAATAAATTATATTGCGCTACTGGGCTGGTCGCCAAAAGGCAATGAAGAAAAAATGGACATGGATAAACTTATTGAACTTTTTGACGTCGATGGTATCTCCAAGTCAAGTTCTATATTTGACGAAAACAAAATGCGCTGGCTTAATTCACTATATATTAAGGAATTGGATTTTGACACGTTTAGCAAATACGCTAAGTCTTTTTATGATAACAGCGTTATTGCAAATCGATACGACTATGATAAGTTTTCACGCCTTTTACAGTCAAGAATAGAAACCTTTGGCGATATAATAGAAATGGTTAAGTTCATCGATGAATTTGGTGAATTCGATTTGTCACTTTTCGACCACAAAAAATTAAAAACCGACAAAGATATTGCAAAAATTGCTATTAGCGAGGCTATTACTGTTATTGAAAATCTTGCTGATTTTTCTACTTTAAACGAAGCGCTTATAGCAAAGTGCGAAGAAATAGGCATGAAAAAAGGACAAATGCTTTTTTCCTTACGCGCTGCTGTTTCCGGTCTTGCAATGACACCAGGCGGAGCGATAGAAATTGCAGATATTTTAGGAAGAGGAGAAACTTTAAAACGACTCAAGTTTAGCCTTGAATTGTGCCAAAGATAGTTGCAAAATCGCAAAGAGTTAAACTTTCTATTCAAAATTAGTTTGCAATTTATTAAAAATATTATATTATATAGCAATAGGTCATGACGGGGTGTAGCGCAGTTTGGTAGCGCGTATGGTTCGGGACCATAAGGTCGCAAGTTCAAATCTTGTCACTCCGACCAAAAGAAAAAGGCACGCTTATGAGTGCCTTTTTTCTATTGTAAAATAACTTCGTATATGATACAATTTTGCAGTAATTATGCAATGATAGGTCGATTATGCAAGGAATAAATGCTTTGCGTCTTTCGGTGTATTTATTGAGGAGTCTTATAAACAGAAAGGCGACGAGCTCTGTTCTTTGACCTAGGACTAAAAGTAACTATAGGCGAAAAGGATGAGAAAAAAGGAATCACTGAATTATACAGCTTATTCCCGTGAGAAAGCGTCAATGCTTACCTCACGTGTTTTGGCTTGTCAAGCGGAAATGCACGCCTCTGTGGCTTCTCAGGGTTTGACATCTATGACGAATTCGTGGTTTACGTTTGATATCTACTTCTTGGGCTGAACAAACGTCTGAACGTCGAGAATCTGATAAAGGCAAACGGTAAACACCGTTTGCCCGACAAATAACCCAACTACGGCCATCCTTAGTGGCGGCTGTAGTAATA
>DATFIH010000059.1:0-2967 GCA_035270205.1 Clostridia bacterium
TATTGAGCCTAATGAAATAGCAAGAGAAGTGATTTTCTTAATTACTTGTTCTTGTAATTTTTTACTCTTTACTATTCCTGATTTTGTCAAATCTTTTCTGGTAAGTTCAAATTGTGGCTTAATCAATGCAACAATTTTGCCTTTGTCTTCAATAATGCTATAAACAGTAGGTAAAATAAGCTCTAAAGATATAAAAGAAACATCAATAAAAGCAGCTTCTATAGGTTTTTCAAAATTGTCTTTTGTAATAAACCGCGCGTTAGTTTTATCCATTACTACAACTTTTTCATTGTCTTGAAGATATGTAGGCAATGCGCATTCGCCGACGTCTAAAGCATATACCAAACTTGCATCTTTTTTTAGTAATACGTCTGTAAAGCCGCCGTTGCTGGCGCCTACGTCTAAGCAAACTTTATCTTTTACAGATATATCCCATTTTTCAAAAGCTTCTAAAAGTTTTATTCCGCCTAAACTAACTGGATAATCGCTTATAATTTTAACTATATCGGTTGCTTTTATATCAAGCGCAGCTTTATTGGCGGTTTTGCCGTTGACTGTGATTTTATTGAGCTTTATAAGGTTTGCTGCACGTGTGCGACTGCTTGTAACGTTTGTATAAACTAAGTATAAATCTAATCTCATATTATTTCTCAGGACGATAAAAAATGCTTAGCACTTTGCTTGTAAACATAATAATATCTTTGGAGCGTTTGATGGCAATAGCTTTGCAAAAAGCTTTACCGCCGACAGTTATTGCAGCTATAACACTGCTCATAATTATGCTGATAATGTACATATTGGGGTTGTCGATAGCAATCTTTATAACAATCGCTGCAGCTGCGCTCCCGCTGATAATTCCACACATATCACCTATTACGTCGCCACAGATATTACTAACCTTTTCAGCATTTTGTATCAGTTTTACAGCTACTTTTGCACCCTTGATTTTTCGTGCTGCCATACTGAGTAAAGGCGCGATATCGCAAGAAGTTGCGGCAACGCCAATAGCGTCGAAAAAAATACTTATCGCTATAAGTATTCCTAAAAGTACAAATGATACTGCTACGTGTGCTGCTGATGAAGTAATTTCGGTAATAAAACTAATTATTATTGCTAAAACAAGGGTTATACCTGTTATCTTCAAAGTCCAAATTGTAGAACCATTTATTTTCTTTCGGTTTTTTGGGGGAATTTCGTGTTCCTTTGTAGTTTCAATATTGGTAGATTCGGTTTTTAAAACATTAACCGATTTTGATTTATTCATAATTCCTCAAATTTTTACTTTTAATGGTGGTGTAGACTAAGTAAACCTTGCGTCATAGGTTCGGTAGGATTTCCCCTCTGATAACGCGCCGTCGCCGTACACGCAGTTTCCTTTTAATATCAGAGCGACTGAAATTGCTTTACAGTCAAACCGAATTGCCACTTAGATCGCACTATAATCCTTAGTCATTTAGTCTAGAAGATTTCCTTGACAGATTTGATATACTTTATCCTCTTTTGCAGTTAAGGTTTCGTTAGGCAATAGATTTTGCTTCATCGGCCGACGAAGCGCCATCTTAGATCCCAAGTCCACCTTTCCCACTCAAGGCAAGCTACACTGCACACAGCTATTATTTACCGCATTGCAGGTTTAATCCTGCCCAGCTAAAGATTGAATACTTCAGCCCAAACAGGTCTCCACGAAAACTGGGTCGGCTCTCGTATGCCATTACAAGACGCCCAATAATCTTAACTTCCAGCACCAGCCCTAGTTTGGGCAACCAAAGCCAGCACAAGAAACTTCATCGATATGCTCTTTGACGGTCTTTTAGTCCCGTCCTCGGTATATCGTACCTGACTAGAATACTATACCACCATTACAATAGTATATTATCACAATATTTAAAAATAATCAAATATAATAATTATTTTGTTCGTTTTGTAAGAAAATTACAAAAATTTATAAGATTTTCATTCCTTTTGCCAAAAGATGCAATACTTTGTATTGCTTCATCGCTTAGATTGGATAATTTTTTTCGTACAATTGAAGTATCTGTAAATTTGACAAAAGATGTTTTATCTGTATCAATATCAAGTAAATCATCAACAAGTTGGAAAATTAGCCCTAAATTCGTGCCAAATGTTTGTAAAGCATCAAACTCTTCTTTCGTTGCGCTTATATATGCAGGGCACAAAGTTGCGCTTGTTATCAATTTGCCTGTTTTTAGCGAGCAAATCTTTTCATAAAGCGGTAAATCAATTGTTAAATTACTAAACTCAAGAGCTTGACCGCCTATCATTCCGATTCCGCCTGCATTTTGTGCTAAAAAATAGCAAGATTTTGTAATCGACGTGTTGTGCAAGGATGCCTTAAATAAGGTTTCATATGCTAAATTAAGCAGTGCGTCACCTGCAAGTATAGCCATAGCTTCACCAAACTTTTTATGACAAGTTGGTTTACCCCGCCTATAATCGTCATTATCCATGCCGGGCAAGTCATCATGAATTAGGCTATAAGAATGAATAAGTTCTAAAGCAACCGCTTGGTTTATTACCTTATCATGCGAAATATTTAAAAAATCAGCAACAAGCAGCATTAAATATGGTCTTATGCGTTTGCCTCCTGAAAATACGCTATACTCCATAGCATCATAAAGTTTTGTTGGATATTTGTCTTTTATATTGTCAAAAGCAATTTGTAGGTTTTCTTCAATATATTTTAAATAATCGTTATTCATCTTCTTCGTTTGCAAGCTCTAGTTCTTTAAGCTGTTTGTCTAGTATTTCCATTTTACCTTTAAAATTATTTAGCTCATTTAAGCTTAATCGTGCAAGCTCAATACCCATTGCGTAAAGTTTTAAACTGTCGTCAAGCGGTAGTTTTTCATCACTTAACTTTTGTAAAATTCCTTCTAGTTCTTTAATGTTTTTTTCGTAATTCATTTATTCAGCTCCTTGTTGGTAATCTCTGCCCACGCGTTACCG
>DATFIH010000060.1:0-2918 GCA_035270205.1 Clostridia bacterium
AATTAGCTTTGTTGCAAACGGTGGCAGTGAAGTAGCAGAGATTACTCAAGATTATGGTACAGAAGTCGTATCACCAACTGATTCCAATAAAACAGGTCACACCTTTAATGGTTGGTATATCGACAACAATACATTTGTAAATAAATATACCTTTACAACTATGCCCGCAAATGGCAGGGTATTGTATGCAAAATGGACTATAAATCAATATATAATTAGCTTTAATGCAAACGGTGGTAGTCAAGTAAATAACATTACTCAAGATTATGGCACAGTATTGCCGGCACTTGATAATTCATCAAAAGATTATCACACCTTTAATGGCTGGTATACCGATAATGGAACTTTTAAGATTGAGTTTTCGCTTAGCACTATGCCCGCAAATGATGTAGATTTATATGCAAAATGGACAGCCAATCCATACACTATTAGCTTTGAGACAGACGGTGGCAGTGAAATAGAGGCTATTACTCAAGCTTATGGCACGTACTTAACAGCTCCGACTTCAATTAAGGCAGGTTATAGCCTTGATGGTTGGTATGATGATGAAACGTTAGAAATAAAATATAATTTTACGACCATGCCAGGATATGATTTTACTTTATATGCTAGGTGGACTGTAAACAGTTATACAATTAGTTTTGATACAAATGGTGGCAGTGTAGTAGAAGCTATTACCCAGGATTTTGGTACAGAATTAGTAATTCCCAACAACCCGCTTAAAGAAGGTTGCGTCTTTAAAGGTTGGTTTACGGATAACGAAACTTTCAAAGATGAATATACTTTCGAAACTGTGCCTAATGAAAGCTTTACGCTCTACGCAAAATGGGCAAAAATTTACACTATTACTTTTGATAGTAACGGCGGTAGTGAAATAACCGAAATTAACACAGCAGTTGGCGACGTCCTTATTGCGCCCGATATTCCCACAAAAATGGGCTATACCTTTAACGGGTGGCATACAGACAACTACACGTTTTTAGAAGAGTATGAATTTAGCATCATGCCTGAAGGAAGTTTTACACTCTACGCAAAATGGCTATGGAGTGGGCAAACTTTATATGCAGCAAATGGATATTATCGCATAGAAAATTGTATTTGGTTTGGCGAATATCCACAAACTTTAAAAGCAAGCAATATCACAATAACGGGAACAACAGACAGTAGAGGTTACTATTTGGGCGGTGATGGTTATTATTATTCCAAAGTAACGGCAACACCTCATGCAAAAGGGTACAAATTTTCTAGCAATGAAACAGTAACTAGTGGAACAATATATTACTTCAAAGTAGAACCTATCAAGTGGCGTATACTTAATGAAAGTGAAGGAACAGCATTGATATTGTGCGATAGCATAATTAAAAATAAGCATTACAGTTACGATAATGGTATTAATGATATTGATAACAATAGCAATGATTATAAGGAAAGTGAAATCAGGGCATGGCTAAACAATGAGTTTTATACAACAGCTTTTAACACATTGCAGCAAGGATTAATCAATACAACCAGTATAGATAATAGCCCAAAAAGTACAGGCTATATGGATAACCCTTATACATGTGACAACACAGAAGATAAAATATTTTTACCCAGTCATAGTGAAATGGTCAATGCGGACTACTGCTTTAATAACGATTACATGGCTTCAGATACAGCAAGAAGACGATTAACTAGCGACTATTCAAGAGCTACGGGCGTAAATATAAAAACTGATATAAATTATTACGGCAATGGCTATTGGTGGCTTCGTTCGCCTTACCAACATAATGGTTATACTGTGTCATTGGTCGTAGGTGAAGGTCACATAGGCGGTATTGATTTCGTCAACGAAACGTTTTATGGTATTGTTCCTGCTTTGGTAATTAGCTTGCCTAATCAAGATTAAATCTCCATTAAGTTGACCATGAAGTGCTGTAAGATAAACAACATGGTATATTATGGTATGAAATACAGACTTTATATGTTTGATGGTGTACAATAATTATTTGCACTTATCCAAATTGTAAAGAATGTTGATAATGCGCTATCAAACGCAAAAAAAGTTTGTTAGAGTAAGCTTTTTTTGAATTAGTGAAATATTTTTTTTGCGCGTCTTGCTCAATAGGTGGATAAAATTATACCAAGGGGAAAGGAGAATACTTGATGAATTGGGAGCCTTGGACTGGGTGCTATTATTTAAGTGACGGTTGTGCAAATTGTTATTTTTATGGACCAAATGCAAAACGGTATGGTCAAAATGAAATTAAAAAAACAGATAAATTCGATTGGCCTATAAGAAAGAACAATAAAGACGAATATAACATAAAAGGCGGCAAAATTTTACCAACTTGCTTTGCTACTGATTTTTTTATAGCAGAGGCTGACGAGTGGCGAAAAGACGTATGGGCTATGATTAAAGAACGTCAGGATATAGATTTTCTTGTTTTGACAAAGCGTATTGACAGATTTTTGATATCTTTACCCGATGACTGGGGTGATGGGTATGATAATGTCAATATAGGCTGTACTGTTGAGACGCAAAAAATCGCTGACGAGCGTTTGCCGTTATTTTTGTCTTTACCTATCAAACGTCGTTTTATCGCTTGCTCTCCACTTTTAGAAAGCATTGATATATCACAATATATTTATGGCGTACAGCATGTTACGGTGGGTGGCGAAACGAGTCGCAATCCTAGAGTATGTAACTATGAATGGGTATTAAAAATTCGAGAAGCATGTTCTGCGGCAAACAAAACATTTTGGTTTAAAAATACAGGTTCACTTTTTGAACATAACGGTGTTTTGGAAAAAGTCAACCCCTTCAATCAAACGACTCTTGCAAAAAGCTTTAATATTGATATTTCAGACGGCAAGAGGTTGTTTTGATAAAGGGTAAATAGATTTCTAGAAATTTTGGTACAAAACAATACTAACGT
>DATFIH010000061.1:0-4098 GCA_035270205.1 Clostridia bacterium
GTTCTAGTAAAATCTATTTTTTCTTCATTATTGATTAAAATTTTAAAATTGATGTCTTTTTCATAAAGGTCGGTAAGCAAAATTTCATTAGAAGTATTGTCATTATAAGCAACTCTTAAATAGCCACCTGCCATGTCAAGGGATTGTCCTATTACATAATTTCCTTTGCTTGGAGCAAATAAATCTATATTCGCTATTTCTTTTCGAATTATTTCCAACTCAATTGTTTGTGTCAATGATTGTTCATTTTGTGAGAAAGTTATTGTCACTTCCTGATCACCTAAAATGCTCGAATCGAACCCACTTATCATATCTTCGGTAATAGCAACGGTTTCTGAGTAGCCATTTATATAAGTTACTTGTAAAGTCATATTGGTGGTGTCAAGAGATTGTCCTTGCACATATTTTGTATTATACGAAGCAGTATCTGTAGCAATTGAATAAATAGGCGCATCAATTACGGTGACTTTCAATTTTGCGTTTTTCCCTTTATGCGAAATTTGTAGTATTTGGTCGCCTAGAGATTGAGCATCATAATCGGAGACCATAGTAAGAGTAAGAGGTATCAGCTCTGTACGTCCGTTTTCATAATATACGGTAAGTTCTGCGCCATTTAAAGCAAAAGCATCTCCACGATAATAAGTCGTTTTGGGCAGTGTGCTGATAATAACGCTCTCAACAGGAGATACCGCATCATTGCAGCTTGCCAAGGCAAACATGCAAAGGATTATGAGAATAATAATCATAAATATCGGTCTTTTTTTCATAGAGAGCGGTTTCCTCCAAAAGGGCATAGTTATCCCTAATGTTATATATGTTATATTATAACATAGCATATATAAAATTTCAACACATAAGTAAGTAAAATTTATCTAAATGCAGATACGAAAATATAAGTTTTTTATCAAAAAATATAAGCAACGTATTCTAAAATAAATACAAAAAATATTAAGCGGTTTTTGGGTAAAATAGGCAATTATATGCGATTTTTTAAAGCTAAAAATTTGCATTTTTTTAATACTTTTTTCTAAAAACTGCAAACAATAATATACACAACGATAATCCACCAAATATTGCAAAAGCTATAATAAAAAATTGTGTCGTATTTATGCCTTTTATTGGCGCAAGTATCACAAAATCACCTAAATCAGCGGTGTAAAAGGACAAGTAATCATCTTCGACCGTCGCATTTACTATGTGATAAACGCCGTCATTAGATAATGCTACTACATAATATTTGTCATATCCTTTTAATTTATCGTCCATTTTTATGCTAATATGACTTTCTACAAGCTCTTCTTTTTGCTCATCAACTTTGAGATTTATTCGAAAAGAGCCTATCGATTTATAATCATCGAAAATGCCTTTATTTTCATAAAACTTCTCCAAAAGGTTCTTGATTTCTACATAAATAACGCTTGCTTCACTTACGCCCACATTAATAAACTCTAACTCACAGTAAGGGCTATAATTGCCAAGCAAAATTACCAAATCTTCGCCACCGGTAGAATATGTAATTCTTTTCATTGGATTTGGGGTAATGGTAATATATGAAGATATGTAATTCATTTCATAATAGTAGCTAAGTGCCCCTTCGGCCCTTATTTCATAGTTGTTTATAGGTCTTTTGGGCTCGTTTGGGATAGTTGCAAGATATATTAGATCATCTTCTACATTATCATCATTTAAAAAGCCGGAATATACAATTTTAGGAATATAAGTCTCGCCCTCTTTCACCTCAAGATTTAACTCCCCGTTCAACTCTACCGTTACGTTGAGAATACTTTTTTCCAATATTATTTGTACGTCTTTGACAAAATAACTGTTATTCATGTAGTAAAACAGTATATTTAGGTTATATTTTTTTGGTTTTATCATAGATTCCAATTTTTCGTTACTTGAATTGTAAAAGAAAACCTCATCAGGCTCTATACTAATTACATTGTTCGATATCTCAAAAGAAAGAGCGCTAAATATATCGTTTATAAAAACATCTTCACTATCGGATAAATTTGCAAGTTTACCATTATTAATATAGGACATTCCGTTGTATTTGACAACGTCCGTTTGCTTTATTACGGGTACATTCTCAAGTGTTTTTTCTACTACAATTAAACTGACATAATTTACAGTATACCTTTGCCCTTCATAATCTATAATTAAATTTAGTGAATAATTCTTTGGTATCATAATCTCCATCTGATTGGTTATTGTGATATCTTCATGGTCAACTACAACTAAATTACCATCAATTTCTATATCTAAAGCGCTATATAGAGCATTGCTAAATGACCCTTCCTCGAGGGAAAAATTATTAAACTTACCCGAATTATCGATATAACTTTTTGCACTGTAAGTGACTTCAACTTTTTCGTTTTGAATTACTTTAATCTGCGATGCGGCATAACAATTATCCATAATATCTATAGCCGCAATCGCACCAAATGCAACGCAGAATATAAATACTAATATATATATAATACCAAGCCCTTTAGACTTATTTATCATCAGTTTATGCCCTCTTTTTAATTATCAGTATTGTCCCTATTATAAGCAATATGCCTACGCATATCGCAACATAAAGTATCCAGCTATTATCCGCTATGACGTCAATTTCGTTTGTCATTACACAGAATGCTTCTATACTTGTGGTTTCAAATACAAGGTATTCACCATCTTTTTCAGCTTTAATGCAATCTACTGTACCGTCAGCTTTAAAGTTTGCGATATAATACTCTTTTTCCTTCGCCATCTTTATATCCTGTACAGCATCTATTTCCAAAGCATTATTTGTTGTGCCAATTTGGTTATCTAACATCTCAGAAAGAAGTAATCTTACACGCAATTTGCCACCATCTACAACCTCTACAGCACCATTTGTAAATTGTATGTGATATATTGTGGATAGTTGATAACCGGAATATTCCGGATAATTCATTTTGAAAACATCAAACATTGTACTATAAGATGTATATTCTACGTTATCAATTTCCTTTACAACAACGTTAGTATCTACGCTAAAGTTGCCTTCTATTGTTAAATTGGGTTTACCTGTCCCTGATGTGTAAGACACAATAGCTTTGTTTATGGTAAGCATACCAAATGTGTAGGTGATATTATAGTTATAAGAAAAAGCATTGGCAGGTGAGACCTTATAGTGCCCTGCTGCCGTAGGTTCTGCACTAAGTTTATTGCCGTTATTGTCATAAAATTCTATGGTAGGTTTAACTATCAAGTCGTTGATTGTTTCACCGCTTATATTTCCTTTTAGCGTATAATTAAATACCAATGCTTGATTTTCTTTAACCTTAACATCGGCTATTCCAATTACCAAGTCGATTGGCTCAATTTCAAATTCATAAAACTCCGTTTCAAAGTTGGATATGACGAAATTGCCATATGTTGGAGCCGAACTGACTCTGTATACACCAGCATTTATAGGCGCATTATCGTTGATCATACTACCTTCATAATTTAACGGCTCATAAACTATACCATTTTGTTTCACTACAACAGTATCATATCTTAAATTAGGATAATAAATAACGTTGTTGAATTCCATAGTAAACTTGGGAACAACACGTTTGCCTGTATAAGAATACTTTTCAGCCACCTCACCCTTTACAGTGATTTCTCTGCGTCTTATTTCAAATTCTTCCGTACCTGTCATATATTTAAAGTTGGTTGTAGCGTTATGCACAACATACGCTGTATATGTCCCTGCGTCTGCCTTTTTAATTTCAGCAATGAATGTTCCTTTACTGTCATAGTAACTTACTTCCAAGTTTAGATAATATCCACCTACTCCCTCAGCATAAGCAACAAGCCCCATATTCCCTGTCGCATATACAGGTGACCTATCTCCATTAAATGTAATTGTTACAGGTGCTTTTTCTATAATAAGCACTACGCTTACTTCAATATTAACGTAGTTTGTATCAATAATAGTAACCGAAACAGTATATTCTCCTGCTTCATGAGGGGCTTGCTTATTATTGTAATTGGGACTTTTATAGATAATAGTAAAACCTATATCCTGTTGCAAGACTTCACCGTTAACACCATTGACTTCAGTTTTCAGTCCATGAGTTTGGCTAT
>DATFIH010000062.1:0-5783 GCA_035270205.1 Clostridia bacterium
ATTTAAAACTTTGGACAAGCTTATTAAAGCTGACGTTGATACGTTGCTAGAACTAGACGATTTTGGGCAAATTATGGCAGATAATGTAGTTAATTTTTTCAAGGATGAAAAAAATATTGAAATAGTAAATAAGTTATTGGATGCAGGCATAACAATAAAAGTTGAAAAAGAAAAGGTGGGCACATTTAGCGGTAAAAACGTGGTGCTTACGGGCAGTTTGAGTAATTATAAACGAGGTCAAGCGAGCAAGTTGATTGTTGACGCAGGCGGTAAGATAAGCGATACAGTTTCTAAGGCGGTTAATCTTGTAATAGCAGGGGAAGAAGCCGGCAGCAAACTCGAAAAAGCAAAAAAACTGGGCATAGAGATTTGGGACGAAGCACAATTCTTACAATCATTAGGCGATAACGCTTAACAAATCTATTTATTTACTACTTTAATAGAATTCATTAATAAGCTTTTTATAATAATAAACTTGTCAAAATTGGCATAACATGTTATACTTACTTTTAAATATAATAGGGCTGCGAGGTTTAATAACAGTGAACAGTATGACAGGTTACGGCAAAGGTGTTGCCGAAGGTTATGATAGAAAGGTAACTATAGAAATGAAAGCGGTAAATCACCGCGCGTTGGATTTGGTTATAAAACTTCCTAGGGGTTTGGCTTTTTGTGAAGATAGTTTAAGAAAGATCCTTTCATCTTATTTTTATCGTGGACATATAGAACTCTATTGCAATTATGAAGATAAAAGACAAAATAAAGAGAAAGTAATTGTTGATAAAGACCTTGTCACTCAGTTTTTAAATTTATCTAAAGAAATTGAAGCCCTTGGTTTTGCGAACGATATGTCGGTAAGTCAAGTCTTGCAAATGCCTGACGTTTTAAAAATAGAGAAAGAAGCCGATAATGAAGATATTGTTTCGGGAATTATTTTATCAGCGCTAAACGAAGCATGCCAAAACCTTTTGAAAATGAGACAACACGAAGGTGAGATGCTGTATCAAGATATTAATGCGCGATTTGATAATTTGGAGTCTACCGTAAAGTCTATTGAAGAAAGAGCCCCGTTAGTCGGTCAGATTTATGCTCAAAAACTTACCGAAAGAATACAGGAAGCTTTGAAAGAAGTCGGTTTGGATGAAGCAAGACTTTATAACGAGGTAGCTTTCTTTATCGACAGAAGTAACATTGACGAGGAGATAGCAAGGCTTAAAGGACATATAGAGCATGGGCGGAATATTATGGCAAAAGAAGGCAGCATTGGCGAATCTTTGGATTTTCTTATGCAAGAGCTTATGCGTGAAGCAAATACAACGGGAAGCAAAAGCAATGATCTAGAACTTACAAGATACGTTCTAGATGCCAAAAACGAAATTAAGAAGATTAAAGAACAAGTACAAAATATCGAATAGAATATCACAAAATAGGGAGATTCATGCAAAGAAAAGGAATTTTGTATGTTATAAGCGGACCGAGCGGAGCAGGAAAAGGAACGGTCATGAATGAAGTCTTTAAAAAGGTCAAAGACTTATACTTCAGCGTTAGCGCCACCACCCGCGCACCGAGAATAAATGAAATAGATGGTGAAAGCTATCATTTTATTACCGATGAACAGTTTGATAACTTGATAAAAGAAGATGGTATGCTAGAATATGTTTCCAAGTATGGTAACCGTTATGGCACAATAAAAGAAGACGTCAAAAAAATGATAGACGAGTGCAAGGACGTAGTTTTAGAAATCGAAACAACAGGCGCAAGCAACGTTAAAAAAATGCTGAGAAAAAGCGTAGTAAGTATATTTATTGCACCACCAAGTTTGGAAGAACTAAGAACTAGACTAGAGAAAAGAACTCCGGAAGCCAACTGCAATAAAGAATTAAGATTCAATACCAGCATACATGAGATGATGTGTGCGTATTATTATGACTACATTGTAGTAAATAACAAAATTGAAGATTGTGTGGAAAAAGTAGTAAGTATTATTGAAAGTGAGAGATGTAAAGTAAAACATAACAGGTTTTTAATTAAAGAAATATTAGACAAGAAGTAAAAAGGAGATATTTTATGACATTCCCAAATAATGACAGTATGGTGAATCCACCTATTGACAAACTAATAAAAAAAGCACCTTGCCGTTACGCGTTAGTAGTAGGACTTGCAAAAAGAGCAAAAGAGATTACCGCGATGACTAAAGACGATACGGATAATTCCAAAATGAAACCGATCAGTCTTGCCGCGCAAGAAATTTACAATGGTAAGATAATCATTAAGGTTGATTAATGAAACAAACGGTAATTGTTGGCATTAGCGGTGGCATAGCCGCCTATAAAAGCTGCGAGGTTGTATCAAAGCTAAAACAGTTAGGCTATACTGTTAAAGTTATAATGACTAAAAATGCTTTAGAGTTTGTAAGCAAACTTACCGTCGAAACTCTTTCGGGTAACGAGGTAATTACTGATATGTTTGCAGAAAAAAAGCATTTTGACGTGGAGCATATTAGCCTTGCAAAAGAGGCTTCATTATTTTTGGTATGCCCGTCTACAGCAAACCTTATTGCAAAATTTGCACAAGGGATAGCTGATGATATGCTAAGCACAACTTTCCTTGCAAGTAAAGCTATAAAAGTAGTTTGTCCGGCAATGAATACAGGAATGTATACAGATGAGGCGAACTTAAATAATCTACAGCTTTTAAAGGAAAGAGGCGTGCATATACTAGAGCCTAATTCGGGCTACCTTGCTTGTGGAGATATTGGACAAGGAAGAATGAGCGAGCCCAAAGAAATAATATCTTACGTGGATAATTTGCTTGCTCCCAATCCTGACTTTAGAGGTAAAACCGTGCTTGTAACAGCAGGAGCTACCATTGAAGATATCGACGGAGTAAGATATATCAGCAATTATTCTTCCGGTAAAATGGGAGTTGCTCTTGCAAATGCAGTTATAGACAGGGGCGGCGATGTTATTTTTATCGCTGGAAATATTTCTGTCGCTCCGCCAAAAAAAGCCGAGATTATCTCCGTGAAGTCTACAGATGATATGTATAATGCTGTGATGAATAAACTGCAAAGAGCTGATATTATTATTAAAGCTGCCGCGCCTGCCGATTATAAAGTGGATAAAAAGTTTAGTCAGAAAATAAAAAGTGAAAAACTTACGCTTGATTTGGTTAAAAATCCCGATATAGCGAAAGAAATAGGACTTAAAAAAGGCAATAAAATTTTAGTGGTATTTAGCGCAGAGACCAACGATCTTATGACTAACGCCGCAAAAAAGCTAGAAAGCAAAAATGCGGATATGATAGTAGCTAATGATGTTACGCAAGAAGGAGCAGGATTTATGGTGGATACCAATATTGCGACCATAATTTATGCTGATGGAAGAATTGATAGTTTACCTATTATGAGCAAGGAGGCTTTAGCTAATATTATTTTAGACGGAGTTAAATCCATATGATTTATGAAGTCATTGTAGATATTAGCAATGGCGAGGTAGACAGGGTATTTGACTATTCCTCCGACGAAGTTTTGCCCTTAGGTTGTAGGGTAAAAATACCCTTTGGCAATAGAACGCTAGAGGGTTTTATATTTAATATCAAAGAATCTACCGATATTAAGACTAAAGAAATTATTGGTAGGATTGATGACTTTGTTGCAATTAGCCAAGAAATGCTAGAACTAAGTAAAGAACTAAGTTCAAAGTATAATCTTAGGGTAGTTGACGTATTGCGCCTTTGTATACCTTCAAAATTAAGGGGTGGCAAGGTAAAGGAGCTACAAAGAGCTTTTATTTCCTTAAATATGCCTTTTGATGAAGGCATACTACTGATAAAAAAGAATGCCTCAAGCCAAATGGGATTGCTTGATAAGTTAAAAGATGCGGGCGAATACGAAAGTGTTCTTAACTCAGAATTTAATCCTTCTAGTGTAAAAGCGCTTGTGGAAAAAGGTATAGTTAAACGAGAGCTTGTAAAGATTTCTCGCACACCTTACAAAGGTATGATAGGTGAGCATAAGGATATTACTTTGACCGCCAATCAAAAAAAGGCAGTAGATACTATCACTAAAAAAGACGGTACTTTTTTGCTACACGGAGTAACGGGAAGCGGAAAAACCGAAATTTATATGGCGGTAATTGACAAGGTTATTAAGCAAGGCAAAACTGCTATTATGCTTGTGCCTGAAATAAGTCTTACACCACAAATGCTGAGCGTCTTTAGAGAGAAGTTTGGCGACAGAGTTGGACTTTTACATAGCGCGCTAAGTGACGGAGAGCGCTTTGACGAATGGTTAAGACTTCTAAAAGGGGAAGCCGTCATTGCGCTTGGCGCTAGGAGTGCTATATTTGCACCACTTAAAAACGTTGGCGTTATCATCATTGATGAGGAGCATGATACAAGTTATATCAGCGAATCCAACCCTAGATATTTTACTGAGGATATTGCAAAATACCGCGCTAAATATAATAATTGCAATCTTGTTTTAGGCAGTGCTACACCAAGCCTTGCTACCTATAAAAAAGCAATGGATAAAGAATACAACCTTATCACACTTGCCGAAAGAATCAACAAAAAAGAATTGCCCGATATGGATATTGTTGATATGCGTGATGAGATAAGGGCCGGAAACAGCAGTATTTTTTCCCGCAATCTTTTGACAGAGCTAGAAAACACGATTAACAGTGGAAATCAAGCAATGCTATTTATAAATAGGCGAGGTTTTTCTTCATTTGTAAGGTGTAAGCAATGCGGATACATACCATTATGTGAAAAGTGTGACGTTAGTTTGACTTACCATAAAGATGATGACAAACTAAAATGTCATTATTGTGGAATGCAGTATTATATGCTGACTGAATGTCCCAAATGTCACTCCGCCAATTTGACAAAAGGACGTATAGGCACAGAAAGAGTTGTAGAGGAATTGCAGCACGTTTTTCCTAAAGTAAAGATATTACGTATGGATCTTGATACTACAGTTTCTAAGGATTCTTATGCTGATATTCTTTCTGCTTTCGGGAGAAAGGAAGCGCAAATACTTGTTGGTACCCAAATGATAGTAAAGGGACACGATTTTAAAGATGTAACACTGGTAGGTGTTTTAGATGCAGACTTAAGTTTGTACTTTAGCGACTTTAGGAGCAATGAGAATACCTTTCAACTGATAACGCAAGTTGCAGGACGCGCAGGGAGAGAAGAAAAAGCAGGCAAGGTTATTATACAAACGTATAATCCTAAGCATTATGTTTTTCGATTTGCAAAAAGTTATGATTATATGGGATTTTTTGATAAGGAATCCAATATACGGGAAACTACTAAATTCCCACCATACAGTAAGATTGTAAGAATACTAATTAAGAGTAAAGATGAAGAAAAAGCACTAATAGCGACCCGTAATTGTTATAACCTAATGCGAGAAGTCAATAAAAACAATGCGGAGATATTTAGGGTAAAAGCTATGCGTGCGCCACTTAAAAAGATTAATCGAGAGTACCGCTTTCAAGTAGTGGTATGGGTAGAAAAAGACGCAGAAGAAAAAATACTTCCTAAGCTTTACAAGGTTGCAGCCAATATTAATGAAAAAAACGTTGTCACGTTTGTAGAAATTAATCCTACACAAATGACATAAATACTAATTTTTAAGGAGAAATCATGGCAATACGAAAAATTTTTATGGATGGAGACCCTTTATTACTTAAAAGAAGCCGACCAGTTACCAACTACGATGCCAGACTAACGTCTTTGCTTGATGATTTGCGAGACACTATGCGTAAAGCTGATGG
>DATFIH010000063.1:0-18532 GCA_035270205.1 Clostridia bacterium
TTATTATATAATATCCGCATAAAAAAGGGACGGTTTATTAGATAAACCATCCCCAATCAAAAAGGAGCAGTATTATTCTAGGAAATTTTCCCGAAAAGATATTTTGCTCCTAAATTTAGATTATTTGTGCAAATTAGATTAATTGAACAATACACTTTTGAGCGCCGTCACCTAGACGGTTTTCAAGTTTGATTATTCTGGCATAGCCACCACCTTGTCCAAGATCTTGCGCTCTTTTATCATACTTAGGCGCATATTCACGGAAGATTTTTTCAATCAAAGGATGATCTACGTCGCCGGTTCTTTCTTTAAAGTTTTCGTTACTTTCCTTAGGCGCTTTAATCTCTTGCAAGTCAGGCAATTTTGCCATTAATCTTCTTCTTGCAGCAAGCTTTTTAGGTCCGTCATTAATGAACTTAACTTCTATAGTTTCGTTCTTCTGGTTTACTTTATTTTTGGTAACCTCAACGGTATCCTGATAGCTATTTATTGCAAGCGTAATCAATTTTTCAGCAACTCTCTTAACAGATTTTGCTCTGGCATATGTTGTTTCAATTTTACCGTACCAAAGTAATGCGCTTGCTTGATTGTATACTAATGCCAGCCTTTGATCGGTTCTTTTTCCCAGTTTACTATTCATCTATCCTCAATCTCCTTACTCGTCTTTATTAGAAAGTGACAGTCCCATTCCCGCCAGTTTTTCGATAACTTCGTCTAGTGACTTTCGACCTAAATTCCTGACTTTAAGCATATCTTCTTCGCTCTTTTTAATAAGTTCTTCAAGGGTATTTATACCTGCTCTCTTCAAACAATTTAGTGGGCGAACGGACAAATCAAGTTCTTCAATGCTCTTTTGTAAACTCTTTTCCTTCTTATCTTCATCTTTGCTAACCAAAATATCCATATCGTTCATATCTTCGATAATAAACAATTTCAAATAGTCGCTCATTATCTTTGCTGCCAAGCTTATCACTTCTTTGGGAGAACTGGTCGCATTGGTTTCTACATTGATAGTCAACTTATCATAATCAATTGATTGCTCAACCCTGGTTGCTTCAACAGCATAGCTAGCAGCTACTACTGGAGAAAATAACGAGTCGATGGAGATATATCCAATAGGAGCTTGAATGGGCTTATTGTTTTGACCACTTACATATCCTCTACCTGTTCCGACAGTAAGTTCCATATCCAAACTATATCCTTCCTCAATGGTACAAATGTACGAAGTTGGATTTTTAATTTCGATATCCTCAGGTACTTCGATATCTCCTGCGGTAACTACTCCACCGGTTGTTTTATTTAGCCTTATTACTTGGGTATAAGAAGGGTCGTTGCTATATGCTTTAACAGCTATATCTTTGATATTCAGAATAATTTCCGCAACATCCTCTTTGACACCAGGTATTGTGCTAAACTCGTGCATTACACCGTCAATCTTAATTCCGATGATTGAAGCTCCCGGTAGAGCTGTACAGAGTATCCTGCGCAAGCAGTTGCCTATGGTAGTACCGTAGCCTCTTTCAAGAGGTTCGATAACAAAACTTGCTTTTGCCTGGTTTGCACCTTCGATTTCTGTTATTTTTGGTTTTACTATTTCCATCATTATGGCAATCCTCCTTACGCTGTATTATTTAGAATACAACTCGACAATCATATGCTCAGCAATAGTCATATCAATATCGTCACGTGCAGGCAATGCAAGCACTGTTCCTTTTAATTCTTCGGGTTTAAATTCTAACCACTTAAATCTATTGTTAACCTTAGCTGCTTTCAAATCCGCAAAGAAAGAAATATTTTGCTTGTTTTCCTTTATTGCTACTACGTCACCTGCTTTAACAAGATAGGAAGGAATGTTTACGTTCCTACCGTTAACGGTAATATGTCCATGATTAACGATTTGTCTAGATTGAGCACGGCTTATACCGATTCCCATTCTGTAAACAACGTTATCAAGTCTTCTTTCTAGTAAGCAAAGCATACTTTCACCGGTAGCACCGCGCATCTTCTCCGCTTTCTCATAATAGCTATGGAATTGCTTTTCGGTAAGTCCGTATATTCTTTTTGCTTTTTGTTTTTCACGTAATTGAAAACTGTAAGCAGTCGGTTTCTTTCTTGACATGCCATGAATTCCAGGTGGTGTTGGTCTTTTTGCAACAATGCACTTTTCAGAAAAGCACTTATCACCCTTTAAAAATAATTTGCATCCTTCTCTTCTGCAGAGACGGCAAGCTGGTCCTGTATATTTAGCCATTTTCGTTCCTCCTAATTACAGTCTTCTGCGTTTTGGCGGGCGGCATCCATTGTGCGGTATTGGACTAACATCCTTAATTAAGGAAATGTCAACATCGCAAGCCTGTATTGCCCTTATGCTCGGCTCTCTGCCTTGTCCGGTTCCTTTAACGTAAACCTCAACCTTCTTAACACCGTGAATCTTAGCAGCATTTACTGCCTTAATCGTAGCCTCGGTTGCAGCAAAAGCCGTTTCCTTTCTAGCGCCCTTAAGACCAAGTGCGCCTGCGGAAGCCCAGCTTATTGCATTACCGTTCATGTCGGTTACGGTAATGATGGTGTTGTTATGGGTGGTATGTACGTGTACCTGTCCCTTATCCACACGCTTTATATCTTTTCTCTTTTTTATTGTTTTCTTTTCAGCCATATGATACCTCCACTACTAATTAGTTGCTTTTCTTGGAACGACTAACTGTACGTTTAGGTCCCTTGCGAGTACGTGCGTTCTGCTTTGTGTTTTGTCCTCTTACAGGCAAACCTTTTCTATGTCTTTGTCCTCTTAAACAACCTATTTCCATAAGTCGCTTTATGTCTAACATTGTCTCTCTACGCAAATCACCTTCGATCTTCATATGATTTTCAATATAATCACGCATCGAGGCAATTTGGTCTTCTGTCAAATCCTTAACTCTGGTATCTGGATCTATATTAGTTTCTTTAAGTATTTTGTTGCTAGAAACTCTGCCAATACCAAAGATATAGGTTAAGCCAATCTCTATTCTCTTTTCACGGGGTAAATCTACACCTGCTATACGAGCCATTCAAACCTCCAAATAATTTTTTAAATAAGTATGTCTATATTAATCAATGAAGTAAATTATCTTGTTCTTTGGATAATTCAGCCGCCTTCATATTGAAAACATTTTTACCCATACAGTTGTATGGGAGTCTAGTTAGCTTGAATATTATAGCATATCCAAGCATCCATTGCAAATATTTTTAGCCTTGTCTCTGCTTATGTTTCGGATATTTTGAGCAAATAATCATTATTTTGCCATTTCTTCTTATAACCTTGCATTTATCGCAAATAGGCTTAACCGATGGTCTAACTTTCATTTTTATATTCCTCCAAATTTTTTTCGCTTGTCAGCTTGGACTAATTTCTATTACGGTAAGAAATTCTACCTTTATTTAAATCATACGGGCTCATCTCTACCTTTACTTTGTCACCCACACAGACTCTCACCGTGTGTTGACGCATTTTCCCACATAAATAGGCAGTGATTATGTGGCCGTTACTCAATTTTATACGGAAATTTGTTCCCGGTAAAATCTCAACAACAACGCCTTCTACTTCAATAACATCGTCTTTGGACATAATTCCTCCGTCTATAATTTTCTCAAAGCACTATATATCTCAGCATCGTATACCTTTGCTGATTTTTTTAGCTTTTCTGCAATATTCTCAATAATGTTCCCGGTCGCTTTTAAGTGCTTTATCTTTTTTAGTTTCGTCGTTTCCAATCTTCTCATATCACCATCAGCGATACGTACAAATTGGTCACTTACTATTTCCACAACCAAAAAGAATCTTCCCTTATCTCTTCCTGCGCGACTTAGTACCACCGAGCCTATCTCTAATGGCTTTTCCATAATTCTCCTATAACGTTAATATTTCCACGCCTTCGGGCATTATTACTACTGTGTTTTCATAATGAGCGGAAGCACTTCCGTCTTCAGTCACTATTGTCCAACCGTCATTAAGCTGCTCTACTTTGTAAGTGCCCAAGGTTATCATCGGTTCTATAGCAAGCGTCATATTACAACAAAGCCTTGCTCCGCGTCCTCTTACGCCATAATTTGGTACGTTCGGATCCTCATGTACCGTATTGCCGATACCGTGTCCTACCAAGTCCCTAACTACGTTAAACCCAAAGCTTTCTACAAAATGTTGTATTTCATATCCCAGATCGCCCAGTCTTGCGCCTTCTTTGAGTACTTTAATTCCCTCAAAAAAGCTTTTCTCGCAAACTTCCATAAGTTTTGCTTTTCTAGAACTAACCTTCCCAATGGCGATTGTTCTTGCAGCATCTGTATGCATACCTTCTATGCCAGCTCCGCAATCAATCTTTAACAACATCCCTTCTTCCAAAATTGTTTTCTTGTTGGGTATTCCGTGTACCACTTGCTCGTCTATTGACGCGCATATTGTCGCCGGAAACCCTCCATAATTAAGGAAACTAGGTACTGCGCCTTGTCTTGTTATATAATCATAAGCAAGCGTATCCAAGTGTTTGGTACTAACCCCAATTTTTGCATTTTCTTCAATTAGGCTTAGCGTGTCCGCAAGAATTTTGCCAGCCTTTTTCATGGAGCTAATTTGTTCAGGACTTTTAATTATTACCATTCAATATCGCCTTAATATCCTCAAACAACTCATTTATAGTCTTATTTCCATCAACATCGACTAATTTGCCGATATTTTTGTAAAAATTCACCAATGGCGCTGTTTGTTTACTATACACTTCAAGTCTATTTGCGACAGTTTCCTCATTGTCATCAGCTCTCTGATACAACTTACCGCCACATTTTTGGCAAGTATCGCTTGTATAAGTTGATGTGTGGTAGCTTTCTCCACAACTGCACATACGCCTTCCGCTAATTCTCGCCTTTACGATTTCAAAATCTACTACTAGGTTGATAACGTAATCTATATCAGTGAGGTTACTAAGTTCTTCAGCTTGCGCAATAGTCCGTGGGAATCCATCTAGCAAAAACCCTTTTTTACAGTCATCTTGCTTGATACGATCTGCCACTATGCCAACAACAACATCATCCGGAACAAGTTGACCTTTGTCTATAAATGATTTTGCATTCACACCAAGAGCCGTTCCTTTTGCAATGTTAGCTCTCAAAGCATCGCCAGTAGAAATATGAGCGATTCCATACTCTGCTGCGATTTTTGTAGCTTGCGAGCCTTTTCCTGCGCCTGGCGCACCTAACAATATTAACTTCATTTTATTTCAAAAATCCTTTATTCGTTTTTATGAGTAATTGCGATTCTAGAGATTTCTCAAACTCAAGCGCAACGCTTACGACTATCAGCAAACCTGTAGCGCTAAAGGAGTTGTCAAAGCCAAGTGCTGCAAATCCGCTAATTTTTAATACATATGTCGGAATAAGTGCAACAAACGCTAAGAACAATGCTCCGAAAAGCGTGATGCGATTGTTTATCTTACGCAAATGATCACTTGTCGATTTTCCTGGACGTATACCTGGTATAAATCCTCCATTTTGTTGAATCATTTTAGCGATATCATCGGGATTAAACTGTATTTGCGAATAAAAATACGCAAAGAAAATAATCAGGATGAATAAGAATAACGGATATACGTTGCCACCTACGCCCATCCATTCATACCAAAACACGGTGAAACCATTAGTTTTTCCAACAAACTGCATTATCATCTGCGGAAACATTATAAGGCTGCTTGCAAATATTATTGGCATAACGCCACCGCTGTTTACCTTTATAGGTATAAACGTGGATTGTCCGCCATACATTTTGTTACCTTTTATTTGTTTCGCATACTGAACTGGGATTCGCCTTTCACTTAAGTCTACAAAAACTATAAGTATAAACAGAATTATTACCAACAAGATGAATCCAGCCAAGAACCAAATTCCTGTTAAATCTCCACTAGATACTTGATTCGGTATGGTCTTAAACAGAGCAAGCCAAACAGTATTTCCTAAGCTGCTGACAATACCTATAAATATAATAAGTGAAGTGCCGTTGCCAATTCCGTATTCTGTTATTCTCTCGCCTAACCACATTACCATTGAGCTGCCGCCCGTTAATATTATGACTATGCAAATCATAGTGAAAATACTGTTGACGCTTGTTGCGTCTGTTGCCCCTTTCGAGCCAAACACACCAACTATATTGGCTTTCCAACTTAACATTACACCTACAGCTTGAACAAGAGCAAGTATTATTGCAACGTAACGTGTGTATTGATTGATTTTCTTTCTGCCTTCCTCTCCTTCCTTACTTAATCTTTCAAGTTTTGGAATTACTAGGGTAAGTAATTGCATAATAATGAAAGAGTTAATGAATGGGATGATACCTAATGCAAAAAGTGTGCCGTTGGCAAGCGATCCGCCCGTTATCATGCTGAGCATCGACATCAAGTCATAATCGGAGCCAGTGTTGCCCGCTCCGAAAGTACCTACTAGGTTTAAGCCCGGTATCGGTACAAAACATCCTACTCTATATATCAATACAATAATAAGAGTATAGAACATTTTTTTACGAATGTCGGGTGCCGAAAACGCGTTTTTTAATGTTTGCAGCATTATAGGACCTCTACTTTACCGCCTGCTCCCTCTATTTTCTTGGCAGCGGATTCTGTGAATTTATTAGCTTGTACGATTAACTTCTTTGTCAGATCGCCATTACCTAAAATCTTTAGTCCGTATTCTTCAATTTTGCTTAAAATACCGCTTTCAAGTAAAAGATCTGCGGTAATCACAGTATCGTTTTCAAATACTTCCAAAGATTCTACGTTTACGATAGAATAGACCTTTTTAAATTTAGCATTTTTAAAACCTCTCTTAGGTATTTTCCTAATCAAAGGCATTTGTCCACCTTCAAATCCGACTCTAACGCCGCCGCCACTACGAGCCCATTGCCCTTTGTGACCTTTACCACTTGTTTTTCCTAATCCAGAACCTATACCTCTGCCCAATCTCTTAGCCTTGGTAACAGCTCCTTCTGCCGGGGAAACAGTATGTAGTTTCATATTATTGCCTCCTTACTTAACTTCTTCTACTTTGACTAGGTGGGACACCTTAGAAATCATCCCACGCACTACCGGCGTATCTTCTCTAACTACCGAGCGACCTATTTTCTTAAGACCCAAAGCCTCAATAGTAGCTTTTTGATTTTCGATACAACCGATTCCGGATTTTATCAATGTTATCTTAATTTGCGCCATTTCTAAACCTCCTTAGTCAGTTAATTCATCAACAGAGATGCCACGAATTTTCGCAACTTCTTCAGCTGTACGCAATTGTGCAAGACCGTCTATAGTCGCCTTTACGCAGTTGATAGGATTGTTAGTACCTATGCTCTTCGTACGTACGTTCTTAAGTCCAGTAGCTTCCAAAACAGCTCTTACAGCGCCGCCGGCAATAACACCGGTTCCTTCAGGAGCAGGCATCATAATAACTTTGCCTCTGCTGAATTCGCCTTGAACAGCGTGAGGAATAGTCATTCCCTTCATAGAGAAGGAAATCATATTCTTTTGAGCAGCCTTTGTTGCTTTTTCAATAGCTTCAGGAACTTCCCTTGCTTTACCTAAACCGCAACCAACTTTGTTTGCTCCGTCACCAACTACCACTAAAGCTGCAAAGCGCATATTTCTACCGCCCTTAACAACTTTGGTAACACGGTTTACCGAAACTGTTTTCTTTATCAAATTATCTTTAGGCTCTCTATTCGAATACCTATCATTTCTTGCCATATTACCCTCCTAAAACTCTAATCCGGCTTCTCTGGCACCTTCTGCTAAAGCTGCTACACGTCCTGTGTACTTGTATCCGCCTCTGTCGTAAACAACAGTCTTGATACCTGCAGCCAATGCTCTCTCTGCTACCAATTTGCCAATTTCTTTACTTGCGTTCACCTTATTCATATCTGCTATCTTCGCAGCAACTTCTTTTTCAGTTGTGCTTGCGCTAATTAGAGTAACGCCCTTAGCGTCATCAATAATTTGAGCATAAATATGGCTCAGTGATCTGTAAACGTTTAGTCGGGGTGCTTCCGCGGTTCCAATTAATTTGAAACGCATACGATCGTGTCTCGCTTTTCTAATATCATTTTTATTAATTTTACTAATCATACTACGCTCCTTTACTTACCTGCTTTCTTTCCGACTTTACGCAATACTGTTTCGTCACTATAATGAATTCCGTATCCATGATATGGCTCGGGTTTCCTTATGAACTTAATGTTTGCTGCGGTTTGTCCTACAAGTTCCTTATTGAACCCAGAAACCTTTACCTCGGTAATGGATGGGCAACTTAAGGTGATACCTTCAGGAGCAACAACGGTAACTGTATGGGAATATCCCACATTTAGAATAACGTCTTTTCCGCTCATTTGCGCTTTATAGCCTACGCCTGCAATAACAAGCGTCTTTTCAAAACCTTTTGTAACTCCCGTTATCATATTATAGATTAGTGTTCTATATAATCCGTGAGCTGCTTTGGTTTCTTTTTGTTCGTTTGTTCTCGTAACTTCTACTTGTCCATTCACAATATTAACGTCAATATTGTTGTTTTGGATTTCTTGAGTTAATGTACCCAGCTTACCTTTTACTGTGACAACGTTGTTATCTACACTTACGGTAACTCCCTCGGTAATTATTACAGGTAATCTACCTATTCTTGACATTTGTATTACCTCCTACCAAACATAAGCGAGAACTTCGCCGCCCGCGCCAATAGCACGTGCTTTTTTGTCAGTCATAACACCTTTGGAGGTGGATATAACCGCAATGCCAAGACCGTTCAATACTTTGGGAAGTTTTTCATACTTAGCGTACACTCTCAAACCGGGTTTGGATATTCTCTTAATGCCCGATATAACCTTAGTATTGTTAGGACCATACTTAAGTACGACGTTTATAGTGTCTTGAACACCATTTTCGTCCTTAACTAAGGTCGCACTCTTTACATAACCTTCCTCTACCAAAATTTCGGCGATTGCCATTTTCATTTTGGATGCAGGAATATTTACATTTTCATGTTTTGCAGTCAAACCGTTTCTGATACGGGTCAACATATCTGCAATGGGATCTGTCAAAGCCATATTTCGTTCCTCCTTTTACCAGCTTGCCTTCTTTACTCCGGGGATTTGACCTTTGTAAGCCAATTCTCTAAAGCAAATTCTGCAAATACCGAATTTTTTCAAAACAGCATGGGGTCTTCCACATATAGAACATCTTGTATAGCCTCTGGTGGAAAATTTTGGCTCCCTCTGTTGTTTATTTATCATTGCTTTCTTAGCCATTATCGATTACCTCCTACTTCGCAAAGGGCATTCCGAGTTGTTTTAACAACTCCTTTGCCTCTTCATCGGTCTTAGCTGTTGTTATAAAGCATATATCAAAACCTCTTACCTTTTCAATCTGGTCATAAGAGATTTCTGGGAATATTAATTGCTCTTTAATACCAATAGCATAATTGCCTCTACCGTCAAAAGCATGAGGTGAAACACCTCTAAAGTCACGTACTCGTGGCAAAGATATGCTTACTAGCTTATCAACGAAGTCCCACATTCTGATTCCTCTTAGAGTAACTTTAGCTCCTACAGTCATTCCGGTACGGAGTTTGAAGTTAGCAACGGACTTTTTAGCCTTTGTTTCAACGGCCTTTTGTCCAGCTATTGTCTCCAACTCTTTTATTGCAGTCTGTATGCTCTTTGCATTATCTTTAACATCGCCAAGACGCATATTAAGGATAACCTTATCAAGTTTTGGTACTTGCATAATGTTTGTGTAGCCAAAGGTTTTCTTTAGGGCAGGTATAACTTCTGCATCATAACGAGCCTTTAATCTGTTTATATATTTGTCAGCCATATTGTCCTCCCTTTATTCCTTTGTTTCGACAACCGATTCTTCGGTTGCAACTTTAGCTGCTGGTTTCTTAACAGCCTTTACTACTTTTACCTCAGTAGCTTCTACTGCTTTTGCCTCAGTAGCTTCTACTACTTTCTCTTCAGTTGCGGCAACCGTTGTTTCTTCGGCAGTATTTACTGCGATTTCCTCGGTAGCTTTTACTTTCTTTCTAACAGTAGCTTTTGCTTTTTTCTCTTCTTTCGTTGCTACTTTCTTGGTTTCAAGCACGGCTCCACATTCGCATGTACGTACTTTCTTACCATCAACTTCCGAATATTTCACTCTTGTAGTCTTTCCACAAGATGCGCATACCGGCATAACGTTGCTTACTGATATTGATTTAGGAATTGTGATAATTCCGCTCTTATCATTAGCCTTTCTTGATTTTTTGGCTTTCTTTGCAACTGAAATATCTTTTCCCTCAAGGAAAACTCTACCCTTATCGGTATTTACTGCGATAATTTGAGCCATTTTTCCTTTATCATCTCCTGCGATAATCTTAACGTAATCGCCTTTTTTAACACTAAAACTCATATCATATACCTCCTAAAGTACCTCGGGAGCTAAAGAAACAATCTTCATATAATCTTTATCTCTCAATTCTCGTGCGATTGGCCCAAAAATACGGGTACCGCGGGGTTGCTTTTGGTTGTCTATAACGACAGCTGCGTTGTCGTCGAATTTTATGACCGAACCGTCCTTTCTTATTATGCCTTTATGTGTTCTAACAATAACGGCTCTAACTACGTCACCTTTTTTCACGGTGCCGCCGGCTGTAGCGCTCTTTACCGATGCTACTATCACATCTCCGATATTGCCGCTTCTTACATATGAGCCACCAAGTACACGAATGCACATGATTTCTTTTGCTCCTGAATTATCGGCCACCTTTAATCTTGTTTGTGGTTGAATCATTTCTTATGCTTCCTCCTATTTAGCCTTCTCGACAATGGCGCTTAATCTCCAGCGTTTATCCTTCGATATAGGTTTGGTTTCTACAATTTCTACCTTATCTCCGATTACACATTCGTTTTGCTCGTCGTGGACTTTGAACTTAGATGTTCTTATTACGAACTTCTTATATAAAGGATGTTGCACCTTTCTCACAACGGCTACTACAATAGTTTTATCCATCTTATCGCTGATAACAACACCAGTCCTGCTCTTTCTTAGATTTCTTTCTGTCATCTTATAGCCTCCTACTTCTTAGTACTCTTCTTAGCTTTCTTAACCGGCTCGAAGCTTATACCAAGCTCACGTTGACGGAGAACGGTCAAAACTTTAGCTATGTCTTTCTTGCATTGAACCATCACGTTGGGATTGGCAAGCTGATTGGTCGTGTGCTTAAAGCGGAGGTTAAAAAATTCTGCTTTTAATTCATCTAATTTATTATTAAGCTCTTGGTTACTCATTTCAAAATACTTTAACGCTTTCATTATGCTTCACCACCTTGTTCAACAACTTTTTCTTCAAAATCCGACTTCTTAACAAATTTGCATTTAATAGGAAGTTTGGTAGATGCCAGACGAAGAGCTTCTCTTGCATCTGCTTCTGATATACCAGCCATTTCAAATAACACTCTGTCAGGCTTTACTACAGCTACCCAATATTCTGGAGAACCCTTACCGCTACCCATTCTGGTTTCAGCAGGCTTTTTTGTGACTGGCTTATGAGGGAATATATCTACCCATACTTGTCCGCCACGTTTTACATATCTTGTCATTGCGACACGGGCTGCTTCTATTTGATTAGAAGTAATCCAAGCGCACTCTAAAGCAACGATTCCGTACTCGCCGTATGCCAGTACGTTGCCTTTAGTTGCACGACCTGTCATTCTGCCTCTATGTTGCTTTCTTCTTTTTACTCTTTTAGGCATTAACATAATTAGTCATTACCTCCTTTTGCTTGCTTTGCGAACACCTCGCCTTTATAAATCCAAACCTTTACGCCGATAATACCGTAGGTTGTTAAAGCCTCAGCATAGCCGTAATTGATGTTTGCTCTTAAAGTTTGTAGCGGAATGCTGCCTTCATGGTAATGTTCGCTTCTAGCTATTTCGGCTCCGTCAAGACGTCCGCTTACCATTGTCTTAACACCTTTAGCTCCACCTTTCATTGCTCTTATTAAAGCTTGACGCATAGCTCTTCTGAACTGTACTCTCTTTTCAAGCGCTTGAGCGATGGATTCTGCAACAAGTTGTGCTTCCACGTCTACTTTCTTTACTTCAAGGATGTTCAAGTTTACTACTTTCCCAGCAACAATAGCTGCGATATCTTTATTGATGTTTGCGATATTGTTAGCATCTTTGCCGCCTATAGCAACACCCGGTCTGCCACAATAAATATTGACGGTAACGGTGTTTGCCGCTCTCTCGATAGTAATCTTGGAGATAGCTGCATTATTATATTTCTTTTTGAGCATCTCACGGATTTTGTGGTCTTCTAATATTAACTTGGAAAAGTTTTTCTTATCAGCAAACCATTGACTGTCCCAACCCTCGATTACTCCTACTCTTAAACCATGTGGATTAACTTTTTGACCCATTTATTCGCTCCTCCTATTTGTTCACTACGTCAAGTATAACGGTGATGTGGCTAGTCCTTTTCAATATACTGCCTGCTCTGCCGTGGGCTTTCGGTGTAAATCTCTTTAACGTAGAGCCTTGGTCTGCAAAGCATTCTGCCACAAATAATTCATCTTTGTTTAAGCTCAAATTATTCTCAGCGTTAGCTCCTGCGCTCTTTACCACTTTAAGAACTGGCATGGAGCTAGATTTATTTGTATTCTCCAAAATTGCTACTGCTTCTTTGTAGCTCTTCCCTCGAATCAAATCCAATACAGCTCTGACTTTGTAGGGAGAAATACGGATATATTTTGCTATAGCCATAGGGCGTCTGTCTGCATATTCTGCTCTTTTTACCGCTTTTAGATAAGTATTTTTAGCCATTTGCTTCCTCCTTACTTCTTAGACGTAGTCTTTCCGCCAGCGTGACCTCTAAAGGTTCTTGTGGGGGCAAACTCGCCTAACTTTAATCCAACCATATCCTCTGTAATGTATACAGGTACATGCTTCCTGCCGTCATGAACGGCTATTGTATGTCCAACAAATTCAGGGAAGATAGTTGAGGCGCGCGACCAAGTCTTAATTGGTTTTTTCTCGCTCTTTTCATTCATAGCGAGTATTTTATTCTTTAGGCTCTCATGTACATAAGGGCCTTTCTTTATCGATCTGCTCATCTGGTCCTCCTAAACTAATTAATACGCTTAATGATATACTTGTTCGACTTGTTCTTCTTGCGGGTCTTTAAGCCAAGAGCTTTCTTTCCCCAAGGAGTTTCAGGTCCGGACATACCTACTGGTGCTTTTCCTTCACCACCACCGTGCGGGTGATCACAAGGGTTCATAACTACACCTCTTACGGTTGGTCTAATTCCCATGTTTCTCTTTCTGCCGGCTTTACCTAGGCTGATAATCTCGTGTTCTATGTTACCTACTTGTCCAATTGTCGCTCTGCAAGCTATAGGAACATATCTCATTTCACCGCTTGGCATACGCAAAGTAGCTTTGCCGTGCTCTTTAGCCATAAGCTGTGCTGAACAACCTGCGCTTCTTGCAATCTGTCCGCCACGCATAGGTTGCAGTTCGATATTGTGTACTACTGTACCTACCGGAATATCTTCCAATTTCAAGCAGTTGCCTACTTTAATATCAATTCCGCTTCCGCTCTCTATCGTATCATTAACGTTAAGACCTACGGGAGCAAGTATATATTTCTTTGTGCCGTCTGCATATACCACTAAAGCAATATTTGCACTACGGTTGGGATCGTATTCGATAGTAGCAACTTTGGCAGGAATGCCATCTTTGTTACGTTTAAAATCGATAATACGGTATTTTTGTCTGTTACCGCCGCCTATATGTCTAACGGTTATTCTGCCCTGTGCGTTTCTGCCGCCCGAATTACTCTTACTTTCAAGCAAGCTCTTTTCCGGAGTCTTGGTGGTGATTTCTTTAAAATCCGAAACAGTGAAGTATCTACGTGCAGGGGTTATTGGTCTAAATCTTTTTATACCCATTGTTTACCTCCTTATGACAAACTTTCGAAGAATTCGATGGGCTTGCTGTCTTTAGTAAGTTTTACAAAAGCCTTCTTTACAGAAGATGTTCTTCCTTGAGTCTTTCCCATTCTCTTCATTTTGCCGTCGTAATTAACTACGTTTACTCTTTCCACTTTGACATTGAAAATTTGTTCAACTGCAGCCTTTATATCAGTTTTTGTTGCCCGTTTCAAAACTTCAAACGTGTAATCCTTATTGGGGATACCGTCATAGCTTTTTTCGGTAAGCACAGGCTTAATTATAACATCATAGCCTTTCATTATTCTGCTACCTCCTCAATTTTCGCAATCGCATCTTTCGTGAAGAACACCTTACCTGCTCTTACCAAATCATATACGTTAATAAGGTTTGCATAGCAGACTTCGACGTCCTCGAGATTGTTTGTGGCTCTTACCACGTTTACGTTTTCCGAACCAAGAATAAACATAGGTTTCTTTCCTGCATCTAATTTAGTACAGATAGTTGCCATTGCTTTGGTCTTAGCTTCTGTAAGCTCTATTGCATCAAGCACGATTAACTCTTCTTGGCGAAGTTTTTGGCTAAGTACGCTTATCAATGCCTGGAATTTCATTCTCTTGTTAATTTTCTTAGAGAAATCTCTGGGCTTTGGTGCGAATACTACACCGCCGTGACGCCATTGTGGAGAACGGATGCTACCTTGACGGGCGCGTCCTGTGCCTTTTTGTCTCCAAGGTTTTACACCGCCGCCACGTACTTCTGTACGGGTAAGTGTACTTTTTGTTCCCTGTCTTTTGTTGGCAAGTTGAGCTACGATTACCTGATGTATAAGGCTTTCATTGTAATCGGCGTTAAAGATTTCGTCCATAACGTCAATCGCGCCCACTTCTTGTCCATCTATGTTAAATACTTTCAAATTCATATTAGACACCTCCACTAACCTTCTATTACTAGCAGACTGCCCTTAGGTCCAGGAATGCCGCCTTTGATAAGCAGCAAATTACGTGCTGCGTCTACTTTGGCTATTTCCAAGTTCTTAACGGTTACCTGCTCATTGCCGTAATGTCCGGGCATATGTTTATTTTTAAATACTCTGGAAGGGTCGCTGTTTGCGCTCATACTACCTACAATACGGTGGGCGCCCGATCCGTGAGCCATAGGACCCGTGGACTGATTCCATCTTTGTATAACGCCGGTGAAGCCTCTTCCTTTCGTTTTACCGCTTACCGCTATCTTATCGCCTATTGCAAACACGTCAGCGGCAATAACACTGCCTACCTCGTATTTGGAGCAATCTTCAAAGCGGAATTCTCTTAGGTTTTTCTTAGCCTTGTCAATTCCTGCTTTCTTAAAATGTCCCTCGATTGGTTTGGTTACGCTCTTAGCGTCTCCAAAAGCAACCTGAATAGCATCGTAACCTTCTTTAGCAACAGTCTTAACTTGCGTAACTACACAAGGACCTGCTTCTACAACGGTAACGGGTACAACACTTCCGTCAGCAGTAAATATTTGGCTCATACCTAATTTTTTGCCTAAAATAGCTTTTTTCATATAAGCCTCCTATTATAATCTAATCTGTATATCCACACCTGCAGGTAAGTCGAGTTTCATTAAAGCGTCGACTGTCTTGCTGGTGGAATTATAAATGTCAATGAGTCTTTTGTGTGTTCTCAACTCAAATTGTTCGCGAGCGTCCTTATATTTATGGGGAGCGCGCAAAATCGTAACGATTTCTTTCTCTGTCGGTAGCGGTATGGGACCGGATATACTTGCGCCCGTACGTTTAACCGCCTCAACGATCTTCATAGATGAATTATCGATGAGTGTGTGGTCATAAGCTTTTAGCTTTATTCTAATCTTTTGACCTGCCATTTTACTTTACCTCCTAAAATTTTAACCTAACTTTGTTCACACTTATCCGCGTGTGTCGTGCTATCTTTTAATAAAAGGTGTGGCCTACACCTTAATATTTCAGTTAGTCGCCAACGTCTGATTGCGTCTGGCGTAAGTCCGTGGAAACTATCCGACTTAACGGGAACCTCCCACATCTACCCTAATGATAGCTTTTCAATATTATCACACGTGAATATCGTTGTCAAACATTTTTTTAATAAAATAAATCAAAAATAGCAAAATTTCAATGTTTTTATTTATTTAGCTGCCCCATACCATAAACCTGTCCGACAAATTGGGGTACGCTGTCTTATATTCATCGGGATTATGTACTCTTATAATAAAGCTTTCGCCTGTACGAAATGAATTGTCGTGTAATACAATGACTTCATTTGCCATTATTTCACAACTGTTCATACTTGTACAGTCATAAAAGGCAAATTCGCCAATTTCCTGGACGTTTTCTTTAAGTAATACACTTTGCAGGTTCTGACACTTTTCAAACGCAGAGCTTGATATTGTTTGTACATTTTCAAAATTTATCGTTGTTAGACTTTGACAATTATAAAACATTTTTGTGCCAACCAAAGTATTATATAATGTCACGTTTGTAAGATTGGGACATTCTTGGAAAACACCTTCGCCCAATGTAGTTACGCTAGACGGAATAATAATACTCGTAAAACCACTTTTTTGGAAAGAGTTTTTCCCAAGTTCCGTCACCGTAGCCGGTATAATAAATCCGCCACCTTCATATTCATAAAAAGCACTTTCACCAATAACGCTTATGGTTGCGCCTTGTTCAAACGATACAATACACTTTACCTTTCGAAATGCATTTTTACCAATACTTGTAACAGTATTGGGCAAGGTAAGCGATGCTAAAAGGGATGCACCGCTAAAAGCGTATGCTCCTATCGACGTAACGCCACTAGGCAAGGTAAGTGACGTACCGCGATAATTATAAAACATTTTTTCGGTAATAATTTCTATATCGTCGTTTATATTTAATTTTGCTTTTACCATGCTGAACGCCTCTTTTCCTATGCTTTGCAAAGTACTCGGAAGGTTTATTGTGCCAACGTTGGATAGATTTGCAAAAGCAGAATCAGGCAAAGACACAACGTTACCTGTTATATTTAAAGTGGCTAACAAATAATTTCTATATTCATTTTCATCTATATTCTCACCAAGTAAATAAGAAATTGTGCTCAGAGTATCTGTTATGTCGCTACCGATAAACGGCACAGATAAATTGATAAGGTTAAAGCAATTACGGAAAGCATATTGCCCAATCGACGTCATTGATGTACCTATTCTTATAGTTGTTAACTTTTTGCATCCATTAAAAGCATCGTTGCCTACGCCTAACACATCAAACGTATAATTAATTTGTCTTATATTTTCACAGCCTTTGAACGCGTTATCTGGTATATTATATTCGGCGCTTACCGTGACGTATTCCAGCGTACTTGGCAAGTCAGCATTGTTCAGTTCGAATAAACTTCCAAAATCATCAAAGCCGTTTACTCCAACAAAAGGAATGGTAATTCTTGAAAGCATACTATTAGCGGTTAATTTGATAGCACCTCTAGCAACATTTGTTTTATTGAGAGTATCTGGCAAAATAATCTCAGTAAGGCTATCTGCGTCGGCAATTGCCTCTTTTCTTATGCTTGTGGTGCCATTAGGTACACTTAGCGTAGTAAATGCGCCGCCAAAGTATTTGATAAGTTGCGTTCCGTTAATTTGAGTAACACTATCTTTATAATTGAATAATGAACCGTTATATATAAATAAGTTTATATCTATCGGCTCTGGAACGTTTATAAATTTATAATTAATTTTATCTGCTAGCTCAAAGCTAACGCTTATAGAATATTCTCCCCATTCGATTAAACTAGGCATAATAACTTTTAATACATTATTTTCGTCTTTTTGACCATTAATTAAATAATCAGGTTTTACGGGACTGCCCGTTCTCGGTAAAAATTGGGAAGCTATGCTTATATCATTTCCGTCTATCTGTGCTTGTTGTATATCTATACTTATATTAACAATACAGTTGTTGTAATTCTTTATATCTCTATTATAGTAAGCGGTATAACCTGAATTATTAACAGTTGGAATAGTTTCCGGGTATGCCCAACTTATTTCTTGAGTTTGTTCGTTCTCTTCGTTAAGTATTGCATAATCCAAAAGCTTTTTATTGGGAGAATATATATCACCATTTACGTGGTATAAAGGTATTATCTCTGCTTCATCATAACTAGCTTTTTTTATGGTAAGTATAGCTATTTTTGTATTGCTTACTTTTACAGAATTTTGTATAAAGTAATAATTGTTAGTAGCTACTTCATTCTCTCCAATCTTATATGCAAAGGTAGCGGTTATGTAGTAAATGTCTGCATCGGTTTGTAAATTATTTTCAGAATAACTAACGTTGACGTTGCTTGGGATTGTTCCACCTACTTGTAATGACCTTTCAACGCCTTGATAATCGTAAGTAGCATTTTCAAAAGTAATATCGCCCAAATCGACAGCAAGTCGCTCTACGTTTACCGTTATAGTTTTAGCTGCAATGGGTAAATAATTATTTAATAAAACAGTTGTATTATATGTGAAACTCGCTCTCATTAGATATGTGCC
>DATFIH010000064.1:0-2688 GCA_035270205.1 Clostridia bacterium
CTATAAAGTATTCTTTCGCATTTATTGGTGTGAAGTCAAACACTTTTGCAAAGAAAGGAACGTAAATAACCATTACAGTTAAACCCATTGCCAATATCATTGCTCCCCACAAATAAATATTTTGCTTCTTTAATGTAAAAAGTGATTTGCGGGTACGCATATTGAACGACTGGAATATTTCTGCCATAGACATCGTCAAAAATGCCATTGTCATTCCGTCGGGACTGTTGACAAACTCACATCTGCCTGATTCTATAAAATGGCCGATTAAGAAAGCTGCAATCGTCAATATCGCAACAAATATACCTTGATATAATATATCTCCACCCATACCGTGCGCAAATAGGTTTTCCTTGGCTGGACGAGGTTTTTGCAACATAACGTCGGGCTCGCTGTGTTCCATTCCGAGAGCTAAAGCGGGAAGGCTGTCGGTAATTAGGTTTATCCACAATATATGTGTTGGTTTTAAAATAGTAAATCCTATAACGGTAGCTGCAAAGATGCTGATTACCTCACTTAGATTGCTGGACAGTAAGAATTGTATCGCTTTTTTTATGTTGGAATAAATTTTTCTTCCTTCTTCTACTGCAGCAACTATTGTTGCAAAGTTGTCGTCGGCAAGTATCATATCCGCAACGTTTTTAGTTACGTCTGTACCTGTTATTCCCATACCTATTCCTATATCGGCTGTTTTGATACTTGGAGCATCATTGACACCGTCGCCTGTCATAGCGGTTATCATATCTCTCTTTTTCCAAGCTGTTACTATCCTAACTTTATGTTCGGGTTGCACTCTTGCATAAACACTGTATTTCTCGATATCTCTATCTAGCTCTTCATCGCTCATCTGATTTAGATCTGCGCCTGTAATAGCTTCGCTAGCTTCAGTTATTAGTCCTAGCTCCTTTGCTATTGCTACTGCTGTATCTTTATGGTCGCCGGTAATCATAATTGCTCTGATACCTGCGTAATTGCATTTTTGTATAGCTTCTTTTACTTCAGGTCGTACTGGGTCAATCATACCAAATAATCCAAGGAAAATAAGCTCTTTTTCAATGTCACCAGCCTCGGTGCTTTCGGGTATTGTCGCATATGTTTTATATCCTGCGCCAAGTACTCTTAACGCTTCCCCTGCCATTTCGGTGTTGGTATTGAGAATTTCATTCCTTGCTTTTGTCGTAAGCTCTTTTACTTTTCCATCACAATCTAGATATTTGGTACAAACCTTTAATATTTCATCAGGCGCGCCTTTTGTATATTGTATAAATTCATTATTATATTCATGAATGGTGGACATCATTTTACGCATGGAATCAAAGGGTGCTTCTCCAACTCTCTTTTGCACTTTTTCAACGTCGTCTTTGTTTATTCCTAATTTATAGGCATAGTTTACTAACGCACATTCCGTAGGCTCGCCTACAGCGTTAAACGTGTCATCTAGATAAGCATCGTTACAAAGCCCCATAGCAGTTGCAAGCAAGTTTTCATCATTGGTTTTGCTCTTTACTACAGTCATTTTGTTTTGTGTCAACGTTCCTGTTTTGTCAGAGCAAATAATTTGCGTACATCCTAAGGTTTCTACTGCAGTTAGTTTTCTGATAACTGCGTTACGCTTAGACATTTTTGTAACACCTATAGATAACACAATCGTAACCACCGCCGCAAGTCCTTCGGGGATTGCTGCAACAGCCAAACTAACCGCAAGGATAAATGTATTTAGGATAGTTTCGGCACTAAAATCACGTGTTCTAATAAGATTAAATCCAAACATTGCTACACAGATACCAAGCACAAGATAGGTAAGAACCTTGCTTAATTGGTTTAATTTTATTTGCAATGGTGTCGCTTCTTCCTTAGCATTGGTTAAAGCAGTTGCGATTTTACCCATTTCGGTATCCATTCCGGTTGCCGTAACTATCGCTTTGCCTCTGCCATAGACAATAATACTGCCCATGTATACCATATTTCTTCTGTCGCCAAGAGAAACCTCTTTATCGCTTTGTATAACGTCATCAGTTTTGTTTACAGGAACTGATTCTCCAGTTAAGGCGGCTTCTTCTGCTCTTAGGGATGCACATTCGGTTATTCTTGCGTCAGCAGGAACAGCGTCACCAGCTTCGAGTACGATAATATCGCCTACTACAAGGTCCTCAGTCTTTATTTGCATATGCTTTCCTTCACGGATAACCTTAGACGTTGCAGCAGTCATTTCTTTCAGCGCTTCCAGTGCTTTTTCTGCTTTATTCTCTTGTATTATGCCTAACGTTGCGTTAAGTATAACAACAAACAATATTACAAAAACGTCTGCAAAGGATTCGTCGGCGTAGACCGCTACAATCGCAGAAATAATCGCAGCAGCAAGCAATACGATTATCATTGGATCGGCAATTTGCTTTAACAGTTTTTTAATGATACTGTCTTTTTTTGCCTCAATAAGTTTGTTCTTGCCATTTTTCTCAAGACGTTGTGCGGCTTCTGTTTCAGAAATTCCGTCAGGCGTCGAAGAAAGGCTTTGGTAAACCTTGTCTTTGTCTTTCAAATAATAGTTCATATGCTCTCCTGTTTTGTAGCAACGTTATCGTTACTTATTTTATGTTTATCTTAACTTTTTTTAACAAATATCAAAAAAGACCTTTGTGAATTATGCCCGCTTAGAACAATTAATCCGCAAAAGTCTTACTTATACTT
>DATFIH010000065.1:0-6056 GCA_035270205.1 Clostridia bacterium
TAGATATACAGGCGAGGGTACACAAATAAACCTAAACACACTAGGCTTTGCGGGTGCAATATACCAAAGAATTGCCAGTCTTGCATTTACTAGTTCACAATTGACAGAAATAAACCTTGGCAATGTGCGAAAAATAGCACAAATGGCAATAAATTCCAAATGTGTAAACCTTACAAGAATAGTTTTAACAAGTAGTGTTAATCCTCCAATTTTAGAGAGCAAGTTAAGTTTTCAAATAGCAGATATACACAATTGCTATATTTATGTCCGCACCAATGATGTAAGCGCCTACACAACATCGTGGAAAAATTTTGGAGTATCGGCATCAAGAATCATGGGAGAGTAAATATTTTTAAAGCATAATTTTACGAAAAACAAAAAAGGCTCTTTCGAGCCTTTTTTATATGTGTGGTAGTTGTTTTTAGTACATATCTCCGCCCATACCTTGAGGCATACTAGGAGCCGCAACAGGTTCGGGAATGTCCGCAACCAATGCTTCTGTGGTAAGAAGTGTAGCCGCTACGCTAGCTGCGTTTTGTAGAGCTGAACGCGAAACCTTTGTCGGATCCAAAATGCCGGCTTTCATCATATCTACGTACTCATCTTTCATAGCATCGTAGCCATAATTTTTCTTGTTGGCATTTAGTATGTTATTGATAACAACACCGCCATCAACGCCTGCGTTAGTAGCTATTTGTCTTACGGGGGATTCTAATGCTTTTAATACAATTTTTCCGCCTGTTTTTTCGTCTCCGGTTAGTGTTTCGGCAAATGCTTTTACGTCGGATATAATGGAAAGTAAAGCTATTCCGCCACCTGCGACAATACCTTCTTCAACTGCCGCTCTAGTAGCCGAAAGGGCATCCTCAATGCGTAGTTTGGTATCCTTCATTTCAACTTCAGTAGCAGCGCCTACATTTATAACGGCAACGCCTCCGGAGAGTTTTGCAAGTCTTTCTTGTAATTTTTCTTTGTCATAATCACTGGTTGTTGTGGAAATCTGTTGCTTAATAGATTTTATGCGAGCAGCGATTAAATCGGCAGAGCCTAGTCCATCAACAATAGTGGTGTTGTCTTTGTCAACTTTCACCAATTTTGCGCGTCCTAATTGGGCGAGGGTGGTATCTTTAAGTTCTAGTCCCATTTCTTCGCTTATTACAGTACCGCCAGTAAGAATTGCAATATCTTGAAGTAAAGCTTTTCTTCTGTCGCCAAAACCTGGAGCTTTAACAGCTACACAGTTGAATACGCCTTTAAGTTTGTTGACTACTATTGTAGCAAGTGCTTCGGCTTCAAAATCTTCAGCTATGATAAGTATTTTTAAACCGCTCTTTAATACTTGCTCTAAAATAGGCACAATTTCTTGTATAGAGGATATTTTTTTGTCTGTGATAAGTATTACAGGATTGTCAAGTTCAGCAATCATTTTGTCAGGGTTGGTAACAAGATAAGGACTTGCATAACCACGGTCAAACTGCATACCCTCAACACAGGTTAGTTCGGTTTTCATAGTCTTACTTTCAGCAACGGTTATTACGCCGTCTTTTCCTACTTTATCCATAGCTTCGCTAATAAGTTCGCCTATGGTTTCATCACCTGCCGATATAGATGCTACGCTAGCTATTTCATTTTTTTCGCTGATTACTTTGCTGATGTTTTTAAGAGCTTCCACAGCCTTATCGGAGGTTTTTAATATACCTTTTCTAAGAGCCATAGGATTGGCGCCGGCAGCTACGTTTTTCAGTCCTTCTTTTATAATAGCTTGAGCAAGCACAGCAGCGGTTGTTGTACCGTCTCCGGCTACTTCGTTGGTCTTTGTGCTTACCTCTTTAATAAGTTGCGCGCCCATATTTTCAAAGGGGTCTTTTAAGTCTATTTCCTTTGCTATAGTCACACCATCGTTAGTAATTAACGGTGAGCCATATTTTTTCTCCAAAACTACGTTTCTGCCCTTTGGTCCAAGTGTTAGTTTGACAGTGTTGGACAGAGTATCAACGCCAATTTCCAAAGCTTTTCTTGCATCTTCTGCATATTTGAATTGTTTTGCCATTTTTACCTCCTATTCTACTATTGCTAAAATGTCACTTTGACGTATAATAGTGACCTCTTGATTTTCAAGTTTGAATTCGGTGCCGGCATACTTACTATAAAGTATTTTGTCGCCCACCTTTACTTGCATAACGATTTCTTTGCCGTCGATTATTCCGCCTGCGCCCACCGCTATTACGGTTGCAACAGAGGGTTTCTCTTTGGCAGAACCTGTTAAGATAATGCCGCTGGAAGTAGCATCTTTAACTTCGTCTTGCTTAATCACTACTTTGTCGAATAATGGTTTAATAATCATATTATCGCCTCCTTAAAGTTTGTTTTTTATAAATTAGCAGTCACACCTTGCGATTGCTAAAAGTATTATAGCCTATCATTATTGCATTTACAAGTAAAATATGCAAAATTTTTCCAAATTTATTTTTTTTTAAAATCCTCTACCGATAAAATATCTTTTTAATATATAAGCAAAATGAAAAAATTACCTCGCGTTAAGTTGCTTTAAAATAGTATGTAAGTTGTAAAATAAATGTCTTTTTGTGCCTCTTAATTTCCCCGAAAGACTATTGACAATGGGTGTTATATATAGTAATATATAGTTACTAATTATTAGGAGTTTTTTTGATGTCCTATGTTGCCGTAAAGAAATTTAGATGCAGTATAGTGTTGCTTTGGGCAATTCTTATACTCACGTCTATAATTATAGGCATATTTTTATCGGGCTATACGGCAAATAATGGCTCAAATTTTGTTGCCGAAGCGGCAGTTCCAGCGATAAATTCAAGATTGATTACCAATCGCGGACTCAACATTTACGATACTGATTTTTTCCGTGGCATCTATACCTATGACAACCTTCTCACCACACAAAATCATTCAAATTCCAACGGAACGACCTACGGCGACTATTGTTTTTTAGGTATGGGCGGTGAAATATCCACTTCTTTATCATACGAAGGTATTCCAGTAAATAGCAAAGTCAAGGTTCCGAAAGGAGAAAATCGCTCTTACGATGCAACAAATGCAACCACCTATGATGAATACACTTATCATGGTTTTAGTTACAAAAATCTTGCCCAACCAATAGAAACTGCCCAAATCAGTATAGCCGTTCCTATAATCGTAGGAAGCAATCTTTATAAAGCTATTAATGACACAATGTTAGACGTCAAAATTAATGCGTATGCCCAAATGCTTAACTTTGACCAAGGCAGCGGGACCGACTACGCAAGATCAACGTTGACTTATAACAATGGTGTGGTATCTATACCTAAAGAAAAAACAGTTAGTTTTTTGGAAACACCTTATTCTGACTCCGAATACGAATATTCTATGAGCGACACAGTCACCATGTCCAGCTGTTATAGCGGCGCATATGTAAGTTTGACTTTTGACAATTTTGACAAAAGGGGCGACAATATATCAATTATTATCTCCAAACTTGCTTTCCGCATAACAGTTACCAAAAAGGACTTCAAGTTTAAATCTCCGGAAGAAGGTGACGTTGTTGTTATTGATGCTGATGGAACGCGTGATTCTCTTGCTACCACAGATATGGTAAAACGTGGAGATATCATTTTTATAACCACGTATTTACAATTCAATGAGAGCTTTTTTACAATAAATAACGGTACGGTAGGCGATAACAATCTAACGGGCAAATTCTATCGCAATCTTATGCTTAATTCTGAAATAGGAAGCGCTAGAACCTCTACGACTACGCTTGTAGGCACAGATTATCTTATTGAGGGAGTTTCTACTTATACCAATAATGATATGGTGACTTGGCTATACGATAAGTCGGCGCTTACCCGAATATATACCTTTGTAGACAACAGCGGTGTGTCCCAAGACCTAACCTACGGCTATACTGCGCTTTCGGCAGCTTTTTATGTCAATGACAGTACCAAAGAGTCTGTTAATATAAAATGCAGTATGAAAAACAGTTATGGCAACGTTGTTTTGGGCGAGAACGATATGAATGGTGAAGATTCTGGCAGAAATTATTCTTACATTATCGATAGCCAACTCCCAAATGCGCCCAACCTTAGCTCATCAAGTATTTTCTATGATAAATACATAAATAGCAAAAGTTATTACACCAAGGCGGCTGGTTATAACTATGAAAACGATATTTTAGAAAACCGTCAAATAAAGGGCGTTACTATCGGCAGTCAATCAGAAGGCAGTGACGCAATTATGAGCGACCAAACGACGTTGTTGCAAGGATTAAGTTCCGAGATAGTATATTATAGGGCGACACGTTTAGAGCGAGAACCTAACAACTATACGGCAGAATTATTTACAAGAGAGCAAGCTGACGGCATTTATTGTGTCACTACGCCGACCTTGACAATGCTCAACGGAAAATTCGTTATGACAGGAAAATCTACCGTATATCAAGGTATGGAGCTTTTGCTACGAATGGGCGATTCGCCGGAAACGTACACATATCCCAAACAGGGCATATATAAAGTAGAGTTCATAACTTACGACTACGTGGGCAACATATCCGCAAACAGCTCTGCTGTTATTTTAAGAGTGGACGTTGCCAACTATAACTTTGATGTGGTAACCAAAGTCGGCTCCACTGAGGTTTCTTCCTTAACAGCTGAGACGTTTAGCCTATCTTATTATGCGTTAAACGACAATAACGATTTAGAGCCTAGAAACAACGCTACCTTCAAAAGAGGGGACAAGATAGTATTAAAACTTGACTTTACCGCAACAGGTTATTCAAATTATGTACTGACATATTTCCGTACGCCGGTTGGGTTTGCATTAAATACTTCCGACTTTCCTTACGATAATTATGACGCGATATATTTAACAAACAAGTCCCAAAGTACATCCATACCTACGTTTACTTTGGATGGGAATTATTCAGGTGACGATAAAGCCGACAATAGAAAACTTATCTTAACTTTTAAAATGCGCGCGCTTATATCTGTAACCAATACCACACAAATATATGAAGAGGGCACACCAAGAAGAGTTGCGACTATTGCAACCGTGGGCGGTAAAAAAATTACTAATATAACTATAATTACCACGTATTCTGAAAACATAGACGGACCATTTAGGGCAATGACTGATGATTTTCCGATGAATGCGGGTACTTATTATTATAAAAGTGAACTTACCAGCACCAATTATCACGGCTATGTAACGAACAAAATGACGATAGTTCCCGCAATGCCTACGATTACAGAACTTAAAATATTAGCGATAGATTATGGCAATAGCTTAGCCGTGCGGGATACTGTTTACAACGAGCAACTTGGTCGCTTTGTAATGAGTGACAGTATTTTTTGCAGTTATACTTATTTTGACGAAGAAACCAATTCCAATAGAAAAATAAGTGTTTATAACCGTTCAAGCGACGGCGTTTTTGGCTATTTTTCCATTATTGATCCATCCAAGTCGAGTACTAATTATTCCAAACCGTCAGCAGGAACAACCAAGGTAAAAATATTGTTTACGCCAATAATTATGCAAGACCAATACACACCTTTATATAATAACGGTAATTTTGTAGTTAATTCCAATTATTTTCCAGTTACAATTTCCGATATAACATTAGTAGTCAATCACTCTACCGATGTCAATAAAACAGTTGCTAACGTCAATGAAGAAGGACTCGTAGTGACAGACTATTCAGGAGTCGGTCAAAATATAGAGGTTGATATATCTGCAATGGACGACGGAAGAACGATTTTACTTAACAACTATCTTGTATATACGTTTACCAATCAAGAAACCTCCACAACGACCGCAGTTTTACCAACTAATGCCGGGGTTTATACGGTTAATTATAGCTTAAATACTAATCTTTGTAATTATTCGGGCAGTTGGACGCAAGAACTTGTAATAAACAAACGCCAATTAATAGTATTTTGCGACAACGTTTTGTCAGAATTTCAAAGAGAACTTAGGCCGAATCCCGTATCTAAATATTATTACGCGGGCGGTGTTGACGATTATATTGGGCTAACTTATCAATATACCTA
>DATFIH010000066.1:0-7760 GCA_035270205.1 Clostridia bacterium
GACATAGACGGGGTAGGCTTTTTTACTGCCGATAAAATCGCTATAATACTTGGTATCGAAAAAGATAGTCCATTCCGTATGCAAGCGGCAATTTATCAAACTTTAACTGACGCAGCATTAAGAAATGGACATACTTGTTTGCCCGATAATATTCTAATATGCGAAGCAGCAAAGCTATTAAAAACAAACGATAATAAGCTAATAACTGACTGCCTTGCCAATATGGAAGCTATCAAGGTTGCAAAAATAGATAATTTTAATATGGTTGCGACTCAGGTAAATTACAATACAGAAAAGGCAATTGCGACCAAACTACTTGCGTTAAACAGTACGGTCAACAAATGGAATTTTGATATCAATAAAGAACTTGTAAATTATGAAAAGACAAGTGGAATTAAACTTCACTCTATGCAAAAAAATGCTATTAACAGTGTTTTTGAAAATGGTGTAAGCGTAATTACAGGAGGTCCAGGAACAGGCAAAACAACGATAATTAAGGGGATTGCTAATATACTTACGTCCCATAATTTAAACGTTGGTTTGTGCGCGCCTACAGGCAGAGCAAGTAAAAGAATGACAGCAGCTACCGGAATGGAAGCAAAAACTATTCATCGTCTTTTGGGGCTAGACGGAAGCGGAATAGATAAATTTCTTCAAAATGAGAGCAATCCGCTAGAGCTGGATGCGCTTATTGTAGATGAAATAAGTATGGCAGATATATATATATTCCACGCACTTTTAAAAGCAATACCATATGGCGCAAGGCTAATATTAGTTGGTGACAAAGACCAGTTGCCAAGTGTTTCTTGCGGCAATATACTTAGTGACGTCATATCGAGTGAACTTATAAACGTAGTATATCTTACCGAGATTTATAGACAGTCAAAAGAAAGTATGATAGTTGTTAATGCCCACAAGATAAACTTGGGTGAGATGCCTGAAACAGTGGGCGCAAAAGATTTTTTTATAGATAACAAAAATGATAGTTTGGATATCCTAAATGCTGTTTGTAGTATGACAAAGTCAAGAATACCGGAATTTTTGGATGTAAACACAAAAGATATTCAAGTGCTTGCGCCTGTCAAAAAAGGAATAGTGGGCGTGGAAAATCTGAATTTGGAATTACAAAAAACCTTAAACCCTGAGGGTAAAGAATTTAAGTATAAGGATACAGTTTTCCGCACAGGGGACAAGGTTATGCAGATGGTTAATAACTACACTACCGAATGGGTAAAAAACGGCATTTATCAAGAAAGCGGAAAAGGTGTCTTTAATGGTGATATTGGATACGTGCTTGAAGTTATGGATGACAAGCTAATGGTAGAATTTGAAGACGGTAAAATTGTTACGTATAAAGGCAGTGATTTTGATGAACTTTCCTTGGCGTACTGTGTGAGCGTACATAAATCGCAAGGCAGTGAGTTTGACGTGGTAATTATTGTTGTTCACGGCGGAAATTATATGTTGCTTACAAAAAATTTATTATATACAGCAGTCACACGCGCCAAGAAAATGGTAGTGCTTATTGGAAGTGAAGAAAATATTAGGAAAATGATTAGGAACAATTATACAGCAAAGAGATATTCTCTTTTGAAGCATTTTATGCTAAGCGGTTTGCAAAAAGTTCAATTACTATGGGGGACAAATGAATAGTTTTTTTCAAAAACTTTTAGACGTTATTTACCCCAAAGGGCTAACTTGTATTTCTTGCGAAAATGAGCTTGGTGATAAAGAAAGAGAATATTCATTATGCGCTAAATGTTTTGCAAATCTAAAAAAAGTTGAGGACGATATCAAACTAGGCAACGGCATAACGGTACATAGCTGTTTTCACTATGATGACGTTGCCCGTCAACTTGTACTTAGTTATAAAGATAGCGATAAACCTTACATCTCAGAATATATGGCAAAGTTTATCAAGGATAAATACATAGATAAAGAGATTAACGCAGACGGTATTGTTTTTGTGCCGTCAAATGTAAAAAAAATTAATAAGCGTGGGTATGACGCGTTAAAACAAGTCGCTATACATTTGTCTAAGATGATTAATATTCCTGTGTTTTACGGGCTGGAAAAAAAGATTATCGGTGTCGATTTGACTCAAGTAGCAAAAGAAAAACGCGCAGAGCAAGTCAAAGATAGCTTTTATATAAAAGATGATGCTTGCCTTAAAGGGAAGAAGGTACTATTAATTGATGACGTTATTACCACAGGCGCTACGTTAAACGAATGTATACATACGTTAAATGACGGCAAGATAGAAAAAATTTACGTAATAACTTTCACACGGGCATTGCATTAGAAAACCAATTATGATATACTCGCTTTATCGAATATATAATTACAAGGCAACATGACTGAAAAAAGAATATTAAAAAGACTTGCAAAAGCAAGGGAGCATATTAAAGACGATAGTCACAGAATGCAAAATGCCACAAGGTTTGAGGCATCTTTAGATGTAGGCTTGACCGCAAAACAAGTAAGTTTGCGCGAAGAAGAACATCTTACCAATGCCAAGCCGATAAATCGCAGTAAGTCTATCCCAAGAATTGTTTTTGACAATTTTTTTAATTTTTGTAATACAATCACCATTTCTTTAGTTGTTTTGCTTATCGCTGTCGGCGCTGCTAGTTATGCAGTAAGTTCAAGTATTATTTTTATCAGCATAGGAATAGGCATTGCTCAAGAAATAAGAGCAAAGCGTACTGTAGAAAAACTAAGTATGGTCGTAGACAGTGTTTGTGAAATTTTGCGTGATGGCAAGTGGCAACAACAGTCTACAAGAGTATTGGTGCTAGACGATATATATAAGGTGGCAGCTGGTACACAAGTGCCCGTGGACAGTACCATAAAAGACGGCATAATTGAGGTGGACGAAAGTATAATAACAGGCGAAAGTATACCTGTGAAGAAAACTATAGGTGATAGCGTGCTTGCCGGGACTCAAGTTGTTAGCGGACAAGCTATAGGCAGAGTAGAAAAGGTAGGCAAGGATTGTTATATAGAAAACATCGCAAGAGTTGCAAGGCGTGTTAGTAAGCCTTACAGTAATATTTTTTCTAATCTTAACCGTATTATTTTAGTTATTACCATTATTTTAGTTCCGTTATCGATACTTCTTCTTATAAGTAATATATTGGACAAGAACGATGCCATACAAACGATTATTAACGTAAGCAGCGCAGCTATCGGAATGATACCGGTAGGAATGTTTTTGCTTACAAGTACCGCGCTTGCGGTAAGTGTTATCAAACTTAGCAAGAAAAATTGTTTGGCGCAAGACTTGTATTCTATAGAAATGCTAGCAATGGTGGATACTCTTTTACTTGATAAAACAGGTACTATTACGGATGGCAACTTAGAAGTTATAGACAGTGTAGAGTTTGCAAAGACATACTATAATGTCAACGATATAGTTGGAACGATATTAGAAAAAACCAATGACAAAAATGCAACAGCTGTGGCATTTTCTAAGATAATCAATATGGAAAACCATATTAAAACCAGCAAAATTATGCCTTTTTCATCAAAGAGGAAGTATAGCGGTATAACTACAGAACATGGCAGCTATATACTGGGCGCGCCTGATTTTATTTGCGGCGACAATAAAGAAATAAATGATTACGTTAATGTAAATTCTGAAATGGGCAGAAGAACTTTGTTATTAGTATATTTTGATGGAGATATTGACGATTTTGACAAGAATAACGTCACGCCTATCGCTATATATGCACTAGAAGACAGCTTAAGATGCGATGTGCAAGAGACTTTGGCATGGTTTGCTCAAAACGACGTAGACGTAAAAATAGTAAGCGGTGACAATCCTCTGACAGTTAGTAAAATTGCCGAAAAAGCAGGCGTTGACAAAGCCGACAAATATCTTAACTGTAACGGCGTAACCGATGAGGAGCTACAACAGCATTGTTTAGATACCACTGTTTTTGGCAGAGTAAACCCAGAGCAAAAACAAGCGCTTGTACATTATTTGCAAGAAAAAGACAGGATAGTAGGTATGATAGGCGACGGAGTCAATGATGTACAGGCTCTTAAAGATGCCGACTGTTCCATAAGCTTTGCGTGCGCAAACGAAGCGGCGCGTAATATATCTAGAATTGTTCTTATGGATAGTAATTTTAAAACCTTACCTAAGATAGTAGAAGAAGGCAGAAGTGTTATAGGCAACGTGGAAAAGGTAAGCAGTTTGTATATTATGAAAAACTTGTTTATAATGTTTTTCACTTTAGTTTTTGCCATTATTGGCTTTATTTCAAAAGACACGACGTATCCTTTTGACACCAAGAAAATGCTACTGATTGAACTCTTTGTAATTGGAATACCAACGTTTATTATTGCTGTTCAGCCCAATAAGCGCAGAGTGGAAGGAGCGTTTATGAAAAACATAATAACGTCTTCTATCCCTGCAGCACTCAGCTTAATTGCAGGTGTCGCGGTAATATTTATAATGCTGGAGCTAAGACAAATCGACTATGTTGATGCATCGCTATTACAAAACTATAAAAACAGCTTGATTTCTATAGCGCTTACGGTGGCGGGCTTTAGCGCATTGTTTATTATATGTTTACCGCTGGACAAATTTAGACTGCTAATTATTGCAGGAGTATTTATACTCGCGATTGCAGGAATATGTTTGGATTATTATGTTCTTACTCCTATTATGGGTGATAATAACTTTTTAAATATCATCCCGCCTAAGGGTATAGACTTTTTATACTTAGCATTGAGCGGAGTTATAGCAACAGCCGTGAATATAGCCTTTAGAAAGCTAATTTGTTGCATTTTTCGCAAAAAATAAGACAAAATGAGATTTTTGTGGTCTTGACAAGACTTTTGTTTAATAATATAATATATATTAAATATTTTGAACTACATAAAATATTTTTCAGCGTTATAAGTGTGAGGTGGATATGTTTCAGTTGGAAATTAAAAAAAGGCAACCATTGTTGAGCAAAAATGGGAATATAGCAAACCCTGGTTTTGCAAAAACTTTAATATGGGATTATAATAGAAGTTATATACGTAAACGTAGAGCGCGCATTAAAGAATGGGACTATTACTATATTGGAAACGACGAGGGAGCAATCTGTCTTACAATTGCTGATATGGGGTATGTTGGTGCACTTAGCGCAACTTTAATGGATTTTAAAACTCCTTCTCAAATAACGAAAAGTAGTGTTTGTCTATTTCCAATGGGTAAAATGAATATGCCCACAACTTCTGTTGTTGGCGATGCCAAATGGAAAAACAAAGACGGTGTTGAGATGAACTTTATTAACGATGGAATAACACGCCACATCTATGGCAAGTATCCTAATTTTGGAGATAAAGGCGAAGAACTAAGTTTTGATATTGTATTAAAAGATACGCCACCTGAAAGTATGGTAATTGCAACGCCTTTTAAAAAGAAAAAGCATTTTTATTATAACCAGAAGATTAATTGCATGAAGGCAGATGGTGTTTATAAACTTGGCGACAATGTGTATAAACTAGACAAAAGCAACAAAAGTTTAGCCACTCTCGATTGGGGAAGAGGTGTATGGACATATGATAATACTTGGTATTGGGGAAGTCTACAAGCAATTTTGACGGACGGCTCAACCTTTGGTTGGAATATAGGTTATGGTTTTGGCAACAACGAAGACGCCACGGAAAATATGCTCTTTTACAAGGGAAAAGCCCATAAACTAGACGAGGTAAATTTCAATATTCCACAAAAAGATGGCAATTACGATTATATGGGTAAATGGCTATTCACTTCAAACGATGAGCGTTTTTATATGGAATTTACACCCTTGATTGACAGATATGCACCGTTTGATTTAAAGATTATGGCTATGATACCACATCAGGTTTTTGGATACTTTACAGGTTATGTAGTGCTTGACGACGGTACAAAGTTAGAAGTAGAAAACTTGCTTGGTTTTGCGGAACGCGTTCATAATAAGTGGTAAAAATGGCAAATAAAATAATAATTGTTTTAGGACAGTATTTACAAGATGACGGAACTCTCTCTCTACAATGTAGGGAGAGATGTTTTTATGCGCGCAGTCTTTATCTAAACGGAAAAGGTGACAGCTTCTTGCTTTCGGGAGGAATTGTAAACACCAAAGCAAACATATCTGAAGCACAAGCTATGAAAAGCTATCTAATTAGCCTTGGGGTAGAGGAAAACGCAATTATTACTGAAGATAAATCACGCAATACTTATGAAAATGCAAAATATTGTATAGAAATATTAAAAAGCATTACTTATGATAAACTAATACTTGTATCTAGTAGTTACCATCTTCATAGATGGTATCTTAACCCCATACGATTATTTAATTGGCGGTTCCGACTTAAAGTTGAACCCTTAAGTTGTACAGACAGCCTTATTGTAACGATAAAGGAGTTTGACAAAAATAAACCTTCTGTTTTTGTGGTGGTGGAAAATAATAATATAGATGAGTATATAAGCAACAATATCGATAAAAATATCTTTATAAAAACTTTAAATAGCTCTGTCAGAGAGGGCAGGTTTATGAGAAAAATAAAAAGCGAAGATATTGATAAGTTGCAACAACATATAAAAAATTTGTACCAACTCGAAAAATTAGAAATAGTGAGGTTGTAAAATATTCCTGTGAGCAAAATAGAAAAACTAATAGCGAAAAAGTTGAAAATGCGGGTCTTTTACCTAAAGAAGAGGGAGAATACTCAATATTTACCAAAAAAAGCAATCAAGATTTCAAGATTTTACAACTTACTGATATGCATTTTGGATGCGGTATCCTATCTAGAAAGAGCGATAAACTTGCACAAAATGCAGTAATTACTTTGGTCGAAAGGGTAAAACCCGATTTAATTATTCTTACCGGCGACAATATTTATCCGTTGCCGATTTTTAGTGGTACAGCAAACAACTTAAAACAAAGTAAGTATGTTGCAAAACTTATGGAACAGTTTGAAATACCTTGGACTATGGTATTTGGCAATCATGATACTGAGCCTTTTGCAACGCATACGAAAAGTCAGCTTTGTGATTTTTATTCTCAGCAAAAGCATTGTTTGCTTAAGCGTGGCGATGAAAATATTTATGGTATGGGCAACCATATAATAATCATTAACAATGAAGACGGTAAAGTTAATACGTGCTGTTATGCTTGATAGCAATATGTATCTAAAAGATTCTTTCTTTAGCACCTTTGACAATATTCATGATGACCAGATTCAATGGTATAAGGAAAATATAATAAAGATAAGCAATGGTGGACAGCTAGTCAACAGTCTTGCATTTTTTCATATGCCTCTTGAGGAATATAGAGATGCTTGGGCTAAGTTAAAAATAGGCAATTTAGACGAAGTTACATACCATTTGGGCACAATAAACGAAATAAACGACCATATCGGCTTTAGTAGAAGAAAAAAAGGTAATTTCTTTGAAGAGATGGTAAAATTCGGCTCACTAAAAGGCTGTTTTTGCGGACATGACCATTTGAACAATATTTCTATGACGTATAAAGGCATTAGGCTTACCTATGGAATGGCAATCGATTTCTTAGCTTATAGAAAAATTAGAAAAAAGTATACAAATAGAGGCGCAACCGTTATTTTAATAAAAGAAGATGGAACATTTGACGTAAAATTAGAGCCATTAACTTCCCATTATGAAATATATGAATAATATATAAAAATGCAATCAGCATCGTTTTAAATTAGGACGCAGCATTTTTATTTTCTAAATATTCCAATACATATAACAG
>DATFIH010000067.1:0-3226 GCA_035270205.1 Clostridia bacterium
GCTTATAAAATTGTAATTGTTGAACGGACAAAAAAATACAGTAGGAATTACTTTTTGTGTAATGATTAAGGTAAGCTTGGACAATTGGCGCGATTGCAACCAATATGTTATTTTTTATTTTGTCCAAATCATTGATAAACCTACATCAAAACAGCATTATTTACTATAGCCACAATTGACATAACTTGTATTATATGGTACTATATGTTGTGTACTTTTATAATTAGTATAATATATGTAGAGTTTCGGAGGCTAAATGGCAAGAAAAAGTTATGATGCAAGCGACTTATCTGTACTTGAAGGGTTAGAGCCGGTTCGCAAAAGACCGGGAATGTATATAGGCACCACTGACATAAGGGGTTTACACCATATAGTATGGGAAATTGTCGACAATGCCATAGACGAAGCGGCAAGTAAATATGCAAATCAGATAGATATTACTATAAATGCAGATGGTTCCGCAACCGTTGAGGATAACGGACGAGGAATTCCTATAGATAAACACCCGACAATGGGTATTTCTGGTGTAGAAGTAGTTTTTACTAAGTTACACGCGGGCGGCAAATTTAACAACAATAATTATCAATTTAGTGGCGGACTACACGGTGTAGGCGCCAGCGTTACTAATGCGCTAAGCGAATGGCTCACGGTAGAAGTATACCGTGACAATAAAGCATATTTTATAGAATTCCATTCTCCGGAAGTTAATAAAAAGATAATGAGTGGAGTTGTTAAAACACCGCTTAAAGAAATTGGTAAAACCACCAAACATGGTACAAAAGTTACTTTTATGCCCGATAAAAGGGTGTTCAACACTATAATATTTGATACAGATGAGATGGAAAGCAAGCTAAGAGAGCTAGCTTTTTTGAATAAAGGTATCAATATTACATTGCAAGATTTAAGGAATGATCCCGAAAGTGAAAGGATATCTTTCCATTACCAAGGCGGTTTAATAGATTTTATAGATTATGTAAATGACGGAGCTGATGAGAAAAATAAAATTATTTATTTGGAAGGCACTGCTCAAAATTTTGAATTACAATTAGCTGTTCAGCACGTAAAATCATTTACTGAAAAAACATATTCTTTTGTAAACAACATAAAAACTACGGAAGGTGGTTATCACGAAACAGGTTTTAAAAGCGCTTTTACAAAATGTTTTAATGATTATGCAAGGAACAACAACTACCTTAAGGCAAAGGATGAGAACCTTCTTGGAGATGATTTCAGAGAGGGTATGACTGCAATAATTTCCATCAAAATGCAAGACGCGCAATTTGAGGGACAAACCAAAGCAAAACTTGGCAATCAGGAAATAAAACCGATTGTTGAGGGTATGGTTGTAGAAAAACTTGAAGAATATTTAAAAAATAATAAGAATAAAGCAACCGCTGAATATATAGTAAAACATGCAATAGATGCAGCAAAAACTAGGGAGGCTGCTAAAAAAGCCAAGCAGGAGCAACGCACTAAAAACGCAATCACAGGCTCTACTTTGATAGGCAAGTTTGCCGCTTGTATTTCGCGCGACCCAATTAAAAATGAACTTTTCATAGTTGAGGGAGATTCGGCTGGTGGAAGTGCAAAGCAAGGCAGAGACAGACGCACGCAAGCAGTACTTCCTTTGAGGGGCAAACCACTTAACGTTTTAAAGGTCAACAAACGTGAAAGAATTTATGAAAATGAAGAAATACGCACCATAATCGCAGCTATTGGAACTGATACGGAACAAGATTTTAATATTGAAAATTTAAAATTCCATAAAATTATAATTTTATCTGATGCTGACCAAGACGGTTTCCATATAAGAACGCTTCTTTTGGCACTGTTTTATCATCTTACACCAAAGCTTATTTATGAGGGCAAAGTATACGTGGGCATGCCACCTCTTTATAAAGTGGCAAAAAAAGATACGGTGCAATATGCTTATGACGACAAAGAACTTGATCAGATTACCGCAGAGCTAAAATCAGGATATGATATTCAAAGGTACAAAGGTCTTGGTGAAATGAATCCCGATCAGCTTTGGGATACTACACTAAACCCAAGAACAAGAATGTTGACCAGAGTAACCATTGAAAATGCAATGGCGGCTGATGAAATGATAGGTACATTTATGTACGAAGATGCCCAAAAGAGGAAAAACTATATATTCAGACATGCGAATTTTAACAAAATTGATAATTTTGCAGTCAAATATGGAGGAAAGTAAATAAATATGTGCGCAAAGAAAAAGTCAGTTACTGTTGACGATTTATATGAAGAAAAAATTGTAGAGTATCCGTTGGAAAAGGCAGTTCATAATTATATGATGCCTTATGCGGAATACATAATTTTAGAAAGAGCCTTACCAAGAGTAGAGGATGGACTAAAACCCGTTCAAAGAAGAATACTTTACTCGATGAGCGAACTAAATTTAAAGCCTGACGGTCCCTATAAAAAAAGCGCAAGGGTAGTTGGCGACTGCTTAGGTAAATATCATCCACACGGCGATACCTCCATTTATTTTGCAATGGTTAACATGGCGCAGGACTTTAATATGCGCAACACTTTGATAAAAGGTCACGGTAACTTTGGAACAATCGAAGACCCGCCCGCAGCGATGCGTTATACCGAGGTAAAACTAGATTCGTTAGCATGTGAATTACTTAGAGATTTGGATAAAGAAACCGTAAAATGGGTTAAGAACTTTGATGATACGCTAAACGAGCCTGATGTGCTTCCTGGAAGATTCCCCAATCTATTAGTTAATGGCTGTATGGGAATAGCAATAGGTCTTGCTACTAAAATACCTACCCACAATCTTAATGAAGTCATAAATGGCACAATTGCTCTTATCGACAAGCCGAATATGGATATCAAAGAGATGCTAAACTACATAAAAGGTCCTGATTTTCCAACAGGTGGCTTTATAGTTCCTGACGACAGTTTGGAAAGCATTTATACTACCGGTAAAGGTAAGATTATTATGCGTGCCAAAGTAGAGATTGAAAACAATGAAAACGATCGTCAAAGTATAGTAATTACCGAATTTCCTTATAATGTAAATAAAGCTGATTTACAAATAAAAATAAGAGATATGCGCGAAAATTTAAATGCAAAAAAAGGCAGAAATAACGATAAAGAGCAAAACCTTTTAAACGGCATACAAGAAATAGTAGATGAAAGCGACCGTAACGGAACAAGGGTTGTAATTAGACTTAAAAAAGGCGAAGATGCGATA
>DATFIH010000068.1:0-9459 GCA_035270205.1 Clostridia bacterium
TCATAAAATTTATTATTTGTAAAGAGGTGCTTAATGAAAAAAAAGTTGGGTCTTATTGTTCTTCTAGTTATATTAACTATATGTTTATTTGCCTGTGGCGACAAAACTATCGAAAAGGTTAGTGATATATCCTATTTTATAACTATTTCCGGTGAAGATAATGTTTTTAAATGCAATCAAACTACAACAATAAACAATACTTATTGTGATGGTTTGGAAATTCTTGTTTTTAATCTCTATGCCAATGCTTATAGTGAGAAAGCTATAAATAAAGCGTATACAGAAAAACTTACGTCCTATGGTGGCATAAAAATTAATAGTGTTACAATTGATGGCACAAAGTGCAACTATACGCTAGAACAAGACAATAGCTTTTTAAACGTTGCTATCCCCTCATTAGACCTTGATAAATCATTAAGTGTAGAAATGTCTTATACTCTCACCCTGCCAGAATGCAATTTGCGAATGGGTGTAATTAATGATTGCACAAAACTCACCAATTTTTATCCGCAATTAGCCGTATACAAAGACGGTGATTTCAGACGTGACGTTTACTCTACAACAGGAGATCCTTTCTTTAGTGAAACAGCAGACTATGAAGTACTCCTAACTGTTCCTAGTGACAGCGTGATTGCCTCTAGCGGTAGTTTAGTTAATGAAACTATTACAAGCAATGGAAAAGAGATGAAATTTACCGCTCAAAATATACGTGACTTTGCTATCGTGATAGATAAAAATTTATTGACGGCAAGTGCCAATGTTGGCAATACAGAGGTAATCTATTACTATTATGAGGATGAAAATTCTCAGACCACGTTAAAATACGCTACTGATGCGCTTACTGTCTTTAATGAAAAATATGGAGTTTACCCTTTTGATACTCTAAGCGTTGTTATGACAGGTTTTGAATGCGCAGGAATGGAATTTGGACGTTTGGTATATATAGCCTTAGATACGCCTGATATTGAAAACACTATCGTTCACGAAATTGCTCACCAATGGTGGTATGGATTAGTTGGCAACGATAGTATCAATGAAGCTTATTTAGACGAAGGACTTACTACTTTTTCAACTTTGTATTATTACAAACAAACCTATGGACAAGAAAAATACAATCAGTGCCTGAAAGAGATTTCGAACAGTTATGTACTTTATGAAAGAATACAAAATATGCGTAAAACCGGAGCTGATTTATCGATAACAAGAAGCATATATGATTTTACCGATTATCAATATGATATGCTCGTTTATAAAAAGAGCGCAATGATGTTTGCACACTTGCTAGAGACAATGGGTGAAGAAAAATTTAATAAAGCTTTGCAATGCTATGTCAAAGATAATAGCTACAATATAGTTTCCGCCCAAACGCTAGTTGCAGAATTTAGCAAAACGTATGGCTCTAACATAGAAGGTTTGGTCAACGGCTGGCTAGGCAATCAAATTCGCTCAACAATGATTTCTGCATAAAAATATATTTGTATAAAAAAAGCGGCGCCTAAATTTTGGGAGCCGCTTTTAGCTTTGTTAATCCATTTTAATTTTTCCGCCAAATAGGTCGGTCAAAAGTACCTTGTTTTCAGGCGATATAGATTTTTCCTTAGTCACTGTTTCCTCTATAGCAAAAGAGTATGCGTTGCCAAGTTCTTCTTTAATAAGATTTTGCACGATAGTATTGTAACGCGTTTTTTTCAATAGCTCTAGAGTTACTTTATCGCTTGTATATGCAATAAATTTGTTGTTATTTATACTAAATTTATCAACGTTTTGCGACGCAGTATATAATAGATTTTCGTTCATATCGTTAAGACGCACGACAAGCTTACTCCACGTTTGACTAGCTACATAGCTTTTATCGTCAACGCTTTCTTGGTTTTCTTCAAAAACAGTCGTATTTTCTGCTGTTATGCTCATTTCTTCCAGCAACTTTTCCATATCGGTTTTGCCTTCAAAAGGCAATACCTTTGCTTCTTGCTCTTTAACTTCTTCTTGCTTGGGTGGTTCCACTGTTTTTTCTATTGCAGCAGGTACAAAATTGCCTTTTTCAAATTTTGCAACGGCAATTTCCAATTCTTTTACCCTATTTATAAGTCCGTCTAAATTAAGTTCTGTTGTAAGCTCGCAAGCTCTTACAATATTCGCTTCGAGTATTATTCTTGGCTGCGTAGAATAACGCAATGTGCTTTCCATACTTGCCATAATATCCATAACTCTCGAAATACGATAATTGGAATGGTTTATTCCTGCTTGAATAAGCTTTTCCTTACGGTTTTTAGAAATATTATCCAAACTAATTCCGGGTGTATTTTTAACTTCCAGTACGTCCATAAAATAGTTTGCCAAATCTCTGCCTACTGTATTTCTCCCTGCCTTAAGCAGGTTTTGCGCGCTTTCTAAAGCTGCTTTTACGTTGCCGTCAAGTATTGCTCTGCCCAAGACGTCAAGCGTATCAAAATTGCTTGCCAAAAGGATATCTAGAGTGTCCTCATAGCCTATATGGTCGCCACAATAGCTAAGACATATATCGGCAAGGCTAAGGGTGTCTCTAACGCTTCCTTCGCCTTGTGACGCAATTTGCTTTAACGCATCCATATCATAACTGACGTTTAACTCAGTATAAATTTCTTCCAATAGTTTTACTAAAACATCTACTCCCACCAATCTAAAATCAAAACGCATACAGCGCGAAAGAATGGTTTGCGGTAGCTTTTGCACCTCAGTGGTTGCAAGTATAAAAATAGCATGGGGCGGCGGTTCTTCCAAAGTCTTTAAAAACGCATTAAATGCCGAACTTGTCAGCATGTGAACTTCGTCTATTATATAAACTTTATATTTGCCGTAAGATGGGCGGTACTGTACGTTTTCGCGCAAATCTCTTATCTCATCCACTCCGTTATTGCTTGCAGCGTCAACCTCGATTATGTCTATGCTGTCGCCTTTTTGAAGAGCCTTACATACGTCACAAACTCCGCAAGGCGAACCGTTTTGAGGATTGAGACAGTTGACAGCGCGCGCAAAAATTTTGGCACAAGTAGTTTTACCTGTACCGCGCGTACCTGTAAAAAGGTATGCGTGACCTATTCTGCCAGATGCTATCTGATTGGTAATAGTTCTTACAATATGGTCTTGTCCTACAACCTTATCAAAGGTATTGGGACGAAAACGTCTATACAATGAAACGTAACTCATACAAAATAGTATAACCTAAAACTTGAGAAAGTGCAATATTTTTGCATAGCTTCCGTGATAACTTTGTTTGCTGAATATTCTACAAGCAAAAAGGCAATACTTGATACAACTACAATACTAAAAAGGAGATTTGAAAAAATGCCTACAATAAGTTACAAAGACAACAAAAGCGCAACAACTTTACAAAATATTAACAACGTTGCTCCCCCCAAAAAAACCGATGGCAAAGTAAAAACTAACCTTGATGCAACTCCCAACATAACTCAACGCGGCAACTATAACGCGCTTAATAACTACGGCTCGCCTTATGAGAGCGACACTCCAAGTGATACAAAAAGCTGTGTTGACACATCTCCCCGTACAGTACTTTATCGTTGTAGTGTATGCGGAGTCGTACACGAAAGCAATGACATCGCGCCAAAATCTTGTTTAAAATGTGATAATGATAAATTTTATAAGGTAAAATAAATTTGCTATCAACCAAGTTTTATAAAAGCAAAGGCGGTCAATATCGACCGCCTTTTATTATTTTATTAAATTGTCTCGTCTGTATTTATTTTTTCTTCAACTAACTTAGGATGATTTTTTTGATACCTGTATGCTATATAAATAGGAATAAACGTAAGCGCAGCAACCGCCGCCGCCACATAGAAAAGTTCCATTGACGGTGTAGCTCCTGAAACAGGCACTCCATCATATAATAAAGTGATTTGCTTACCCAATTTATTAATTACAGGGTTGGCAATGGCAGGTCCTAGCACCATCGGTATACATACGTAGAAGAACAGCCTAACTCCCTCAAGTTGACCTCGTTGTGTTTCTGGATATAAGTTTTTACACCACATCATAAGCGTTTGGTAAATAACCATATAACCACCGCCCACAAAAATAACTGCAAGTATAAGCATAAAGTTATTTATAAATGCTCCGCTACCTACAAAATGAGATATCACCAAAATAAACAAACCTATTATGTTGGCAGACAGTGCAACTGACAATACTCCAACGTATTTTTGCTTGTTTATAAATTTTATTGCGACAAAAGTAAATGGTATAGCTATAATAAGCCCCACGCCCAGCAAAATACCGGCAAAGCCTTCATCATAACCTCTTGTATAGATGAAATAATTTAGCAGGTGAGGAAAATAAACGTTAAAGCTGATGAAAAACATACTGAAAATCGCAAAGACTATCACCAGCAGTTTATTTTTCCAAAGCAATTTAAAATTAAAAGCATTTAAAAACTGATGCATATATCCTTTAGGATCTACAGACGGTTTTAAAGCAGGTGATTCTTTAAGGGCGAATATACAATAGACACCAATACCCATTACAAAAATTCCCATTATTAGGAAGAAATAGAAATAGCCTAGTGATTCTATAATCAAACCGCCGATAAGAGAACCTGCAATTGTTGCAACAACCGGCTGTACCGCGATTGCAGAGCCTAATGCGCCTCTGTTTTTTTCATTTGTAATATCCGTAGTCCACGGATTAAAGCCGGCATCGTTACCGAGCGAGCCAAAGAATGACATAATAGCGTCAGACAGTACCACCATCGCAGCTATTGCTGTAATATTTTTAAAAGGTAGAAATTCGGTAGCGCCAAAAGCTATGGTAAACAAACCCCACATTATATAGCCCACAACGATAAACGGTTTGCGCTTACCTAAGCGATCGCTTGCAGTCCCTGATATAAAAGTAGAAAGCGTGCTGACTATTGCGCTTACTGCAACCATCCAACTAATAATAGACGGATCGGGCGCAACTTTAGCGTAAACAAAGGTATTAAACCATTGATTTTCGATGTTCCAGCAGAGTTGTCCGGCAAGACCGGCTACCCAAATAATCATCCAATTTCTTAGTCCTATTTTACCGTTATTCTCTTTCATAAGTCATTTTCCTCATCAACTACAATTTCGGCGCATTCGCATGCGTCAGTTTCGGCTATAGCCTCGCTTTTGGGCTCTGATGACCGTCTCATTATGACAAATTTACTCATAACAAAGGTAATAACAAATGCGGCAAATGAGCCTATGAGTTTACCTATATATTGGCAAATATCTACATTTGCAATAACTCTGTTAAGTAACCTGGTTAGCACTCCCCCCATCCACGTGTTCAAAATAATAATGCCGAGTACCATAACTGCATACATACTTGCGCTTAACCATACATTATTATTTGCATTAAAAGTTTTCTTACGGTTCAAAATAAAACTTATTATTTGCGCCAAGACGTTGCTCATAAGAAAAGCAATAAAAACGCCTAAACCCCCTGTATCGGTATCATAATTAAATATCCACCAATGGACAGGTTGAACTACGTTATTTAAACTTAATTTAATAAGTGCAAAAGAAATATATTCTGTTAAAAACGCTACCATACTAAAAATAGCAAACTTCACAAGCTGAAATATATTTTTATGTTCATTTAAATATTTCTTGATTTTTGCAAACATTATTATTGCTCCCAGACTATGTTTATAAAAGTATAAACCTTTAGTTATTGTAAGTCAATACCCACATTTTATACGTCGGGGAAATGCGCTATGCGTAAAACAGTACAACCATATGGCACTAATGTTAGTAAAACTTCTTGTCCTTTAATAAATTCCACAGGAACTTTTCCGGCTTGATTGTTTTGTTCGCGCCACGAGGGTATCTCATACCCTTTTATCTTAAAGCTTATCTCAGGTGTCGAAAAAGGAAGTTTGCTTATATCTTTTTCTATAACGGTAAATCCTGACAGTGTATCAGGCGTATAATTCCATTTTGACCCTGTATACATCTCCCTATCACAAAATGCGTTGCCTTCGCTTTCATTTTTAATATTTGGCATTATTGGCAAAGCCAAAAGTAAATTGCCATAATAATATGAAACTGAATTGTCATTATTGTGCTTTCTTACTATATCAAAGTCATAACTTACGGTAAGAGTCTGATTGCTTTTAACGTAGATCTCCGCATATTCACCTGTATATTTTTTAAAATCTATAAATATGCTTTTTGCATTTTCGGGTATCCTAATCCTAATATTTAGGTCCCCTTTCTTAACTTTAATTGTCGCAGTGTTTTTAAAAGGGTAATCGGAAACAACTTCTAAAGATACGTCTTTTTGATTTATAATAGTGTCTATTGACATAGGTGCAAGGCACAAAAAACTTATCGTATCATCAAAGCGATAAGCCATATGCTCGCAAAACTTAGGGAAGCCTTGATGCATATTACTAAGGCAACAAGCGTAGTTTGGTTTAAGCCCGTAAATGTTTGCTTTTTTATAACTGTCATACCATTCCCTTTTTGCTTTCGTTGCTGAAATTTGATTGGTTTGTTGTACGTATTGATGAGCGCACATATCCTCTGTAAATGTTGCAGGGAACGTCGAAAAACAAAGCAGTTCGAGTAAATCTGCCCAACTATTATCATAGGTTACTTGGTAAAGCTTTTCCAAACTGAACATACTTTCTGCAACAGTGCATAGCTCTATCCCTTGCGTTGCGCTAGCTCCATTTAAATGTTCGTCACAAGTATAAAGTCCCGTTGCTGTGCCGTGATGTTCCATAATAGTTTGATAGCCTATTTTTGCAGCCTCTATCAAACTGTCATCTTTAATAAAACTACCGACAAGCGCAGGATATTTTAACGCCATAGCGATATTTACACCGTGTGTTAGTTGATAAAATTTATTAAACTTATTTTTGTTGCGTCTCAATATTTTTTGCCGTGAACTTTTTTTAGTGCCAAATATATTGGAAATAAAATCGCCCCCATAAAAAAGAACTTTTCTTATACTAAATGCCTTTGGTGATACGTATTCGGACGATGGAAGTAAATAAGGAAATTCCTTAAAAATGCTAATCCAATTAATGCTTTGGTCGATAATTTTTTTGCCAAGGTCTAACAAAAAACCATTTTTTGTCATTTTGTGTAGCCAATCTATGCCAATTAGTTCTTCCACGCCTCTTGCGTTCGCCCACGAATATAAAGGACGTTCATCTAAATTTTTAAACATATATTGATAATATTTGGTCAAAAATGGGACTACCCTCTCATCATAAGTTGCTTCAAAATAGGAAGGCATCATTTTAGTAACCACCATTCGTGGCCACCAATCAAGATTGCTTTTAGGTCCAAAAAAACCATTAGCATCTTGTGAATTGAATATGCTATCTATCCAAATTTGCGTTTTTTGTTTTAAGGAATTATCGTTTAAAAGATATGCGAGTGGCATTAATCCATCTAAATAATAGGGTCCCCTTTCCCATGATTCGCCTTTGCCACCAAGCCAAGCCGAGTTTTCTCCCAGGTCTTCAAAAAGCTCCGAGACTTTTCCCGTAAGACCGTTTGCTTGAGTTTTTAGCTGATTTAAAAGCCAGCCTTTAGGTTTGATGTCGCCCAGTGGTAATTTCTGCAATTTGCCGTTTTGCATGTTCCCCCCGCATGAACGTTCTTTTGTGATATACTAATTATACTTTCATTAACAATTATAACATATGTATATATTATATTACAATATAAATTAAAATATATTATGGGGGAATATGTATCCATATCACAACAGAATAATACAGCGCATAAAAAACAATGAACTTACAGAAATAGTCGACAATTATGTTCATCCTAAAATAGGTATATGCACTCTTTTTGTATTTTCCACGCCACCTTTTACTCGACCGATACGACATAGCTCTTTATACCGCTACCAAGAAATATTAACGTTGTATCCTATAAAAAAAGACACTAAATAGTGTCTTTTTTGTTTAGAGTTTTTCAAAATCGGCAGCGCCGTGTTTGCAAATTGGACAAATAAAATCGTCTGGCAGAGGCTCGCCTTCATAAATATATCCACATATTTTGCATCTGTACCCTTTTTTGATTTCCGTTTTTGCAAAAGACGGTTTTATATTTTTAGAATAATATTCATACGTTACCGATTGTACTTCACTTAAAACTTCAGCATCTATAACATCCGCTAAAAACGTAATATGAGTGCCCATATCGATAGTATCATAAACTACACAAGACAAATAGCTATTGCCATACTTCGACGCATAGATTATACCGTTTTGAGAACGCTTAGGATTGGGGCAATCAAACTTTTCTACCGTTCTTCCCGACTGATATCCAAAGTTTTTAAACGTTTCAAAAGGGGTATCAACAGTTAGAGTGGAAACGTTAAACTGTTTTGTTCTTAATAGCATTTCGGTAGTATAATTTTGTTTGCTTAGACTTACCGAGATACGGCAAGGCGTATCCGTTACTTGTATTACGGTATTGGTTATACAACCATTGTCTTTATCGCCCTCTTTAACCGATAATATATATAATCCATAACTTATCTTATACATTGCGTTTTTGTTCATACTTTTTTACTCCTTAATGAATATATTTTACAACCCTCTTCCCATTGTTTATTCTCATTTTATTGTGTTTTTAGCCACTCAAATGCTTTTTCCATTACTTTAGGTGTGCTTTTGTGTCTTGGCAGTAGTTGGAAACAGTGAAAATCTCCCTCGCAAGAGGCATAATATGCTGTGTTATTTACGCCAAGACTTTGCAGCTTTTCTTCTAGCAACTCTCCTTGTCCACCCACAAATTTGTCATATTTTGACGCCATAATAAAAGTTGGTGGGAATTTTTCATTTATGTAGTCCAACAAATTGGTATATTTAAATAAATTGTAGGTAAAAAGATTGGAAAAATCTTTTTTAATCTTATAACCAACAAGAGCGCTGCCAACTTCTTTAGCTATGCCAAGCGGCGTTTTCCTTGCTACGATTATTTCGATACCATATGCTCCGCAAAAACCCATAAATCCGCTTATTGTACCGTTGTATTTTGGCAACGCAAGCGCTGTTCTAAAATGTTCGTTACTAGATGCAATAATTGCGCTCATAGCGTAATATGCGCCGGCAGAATCGCCTGTAAGTATAATTTTATTAAGGTCTAGTTTGAATTGCTTAGCAAGTTTGGGCAAATAGTTAAGAGCATTAATAACATCCTCGCACGCTGACGGAAATTGAAACTTAGGCGCTAAGCGGTAGTTTACGTTGTATACAAAGTAACCTTGCTGTGCAAACTTACTGCAAAATGCCGCTCTATGCCTTTTATCGCCTTTTACAAAGCCCCCGCCATGCACGTTTACTATGATAGGATAGCTATCTTTACCTTCTTTAAAATAAATATCGGCTTTTGTAAAATTACCAAAACGTTCATCGTAACAAATGTTTTTAATCACCGTTACATCTGGAAACTTTTCATAGTTTCTCGG
>DATFIH010000069.1:0-8359 GCA_035270205.1 Clostridia bacterium
TACTATTTATAAATAAAGGAGCGAAAAATGAAAATTATATTGCTTGCCGATGTGAAAGAACAAGGAAAAAAGGGAGAACTTATTGAAGTAAATGATGGTTACGCACGCAATTTTCTTATACCTAAAAAGTTGGGTATGGAAGCTACCAATGCGGCTATTAACAATAGAAACCAACGTATGGCAAATGAAGCTAAGCAAAAACAGGAAGAGAAAGAAAAAGCTATGGAGCTTTACAATTCACTTACCAACAAAACTGTTGATGTGCCTGTCAAGTGTGGCGATGGTAAAATGTATGGTAGCGTAACGACTATCGATATAGCTAAGGCTTTGGAAAATATTGGTTTTAATGTAGATAAGAAAAACGTAAAATTAAAAGATAATATAAGGTCTTTGGGCGTTTTCCCTGTCGAAATATGGTGCTATCCTAAGTATAGTGCTAAAATAAATATTAACGTTGTTAAAGCATAAAAATTAAAATATAACATAAAAAAGACTGTACAAATATTATATGTGCAGTCTTTTTTCTTTTGTTATTCGTTAACAAAAAAGAGACAAGGCAACATTAGCCTAATCTCTTTTTTATTTTTTAAGTAAAACTTACTTTACTTCTACTTCTGCGCCTGCAGCTTTAAGTTTTTCTACAATCTCGTCAGCTGCTTCTTTGCTTATTGCTTCTTTAACTGCCTTAGGAGCCGAATCAACCATTCCCTTAGCTTCTACTAGTCCAAGACCTGTAACTTCTCTTACGACCTTAATTACAGCAATCTTATTTGCGCCAACGCCTTTTAGGATTACGTCAAATTCAGTCTTTTCTTCTTCTTGTGCTGCTTCAGCTGCTACAGCGCCGCCTGCTGCTGCCATAGGAGCTGCTGCGCTTACGCCGAATTCTTCTTCTAGAGCTTTTACTAAGCTGTTAAGCTCCAAAACTGTCATTGTTTTTACTTCTTCAATTATTTTAGCAATGTCTGCCATTTTAAAAATCCTCCGTTTATTATTTTGTTAAGCTTGCTTTTCAGCAATTTGGTTAAGCGCTCTTGCAAAACTTGCAATAGGTGCTTGTAGTAATCCAAGTATTTGAGAAATAAGTCCTTCTCTGCTTGGTAGTGTAGCCAGAACTTTACAGCTCTCTTGGTCTAGATAGTCGCCGTCAACTGAGCCGCATTTGATAGCTAGCTTTTTCATTTGCTTAGCTTTGCTCAATGCAACTTTTGCAGGAGCAGCAATATCATTGCTTCCCATTGCGATAGCCGTAGGTCCGTTAAGAGCCTCGTCATACTGGGTATAGCCTAATTCGTTTAAAGCAATCTTCAAAAGGCGATTTTTGTAAACGTGATAGGAAACTCCATTTTGACGGAACTCGTTACGTAGCGCGGTATCCTCTGCAACAGTTAGACCTTCATAGTTGACTAAGATAAAAGAACTTGCTTTTTGAAGCTTTTCTTTAATCTCAACAACCTTCTCAACTTTTAAGTCTTTGAATGTTGACAATTTCAGTACCTCCTATTTTAATATTTTAACTAAAATAAAACTCCGCATCTCAAAAGACCTTGAAATGCGGAGTAAATAACTTTGTTATTATTCTCATTTCTATGCGGGCTGTTTTAACGTTTAAACCAAAATGGTGCCTGCAGTCTTTGATAAGAGATTATTCAATTTACTGCCATTATACAAGATAACAGCTTTTGGTGTCAAGCAAATTATTGTTTGTAGTTTACTTTAACTCCGGGACCCATTGTACTTGCAACAGTTACGCTTCTAAGGTATATGCCTTTCGTAACAGCGGGTTTTGCCTTTACAATAGCTTCCATCAAAGTATTGAAGTTTTCCATAAGCTTTTCCGCGCCAAAGCTAGCTTTGCCCAAAGGACAGTGAATAATAGCGGTTTTGTCAACTCTATATTCTACTTTACCTGCTTTGATATCTTTAATTGCTTTTGCTACGTCCATAGTAACTGTGCCAGCCTTAGGTGTTGGCATCAATCCTTTTGGTCCCAATATTTTACCTAATCTTCCAACAAGACCCATCATGTCAGGAGTTGTAACGCATACGTCAAAATCAACCCATCCGCCTTGAATCTTCTGAATAACTTCTTCAGCTCCAACAAAGTCCGCGCCTGCTGCTTCAGCCTCGTCGGCTTTTACACCTTTGGTAATAACCAAAACTCTTACCGTCTTACCAGTTCCGTTTGGTAGTACTACTACGCCTCTTACCTGTTGGTCTGCGTGTCTTGGGTCAACGCCTAGTTTGCAATGTAACTCTATAGTTTCATCAAACTTTGCTTTCGCTGTATCTACAACTATTTTTAGAGCCTCTTGACTGTCATATGCTTTTGATTTATCGTATAACTTCAAAGAGTCTGTATATTTTTTTCCGTTTTTCATATTCCGCCTCCTCTAGTCTACGACTTCTACGCCCATACTGCGTGCAGTTCCGGCTACCATTTTCATTGCTGAATCCAAATCTGCCGCATTAAGATCGGGCATCTTGGTCTTAGCTATTTCTGCTACTTGTGCTTTAGTAATTTTAGCTACTTTTTCACGGTTAGGTTTTGCGCTAGCGCTTTCTAATCCTGTAGCTTTCTTTATTAAAACTGCTGCTGGGGGTGTTTTAAGTTCATAAGTGAACGAACGGTCTGCATAGATGGTGATAATTACGGGAATTATCAAGCCAGCCTGACTTGCCGTCTTTTCATTAAAATCCTTGGTGAACATTGGTATTGCAATACCGTGAGGTCCCAAAGTGCTTCCTACAGGCGGTCCAGGTGTTGCCTTGCCTGCGGGCAATTGTAGTTTTACTACTGCCGATATCTTCTTCGCCATAGTCAATTCCTCCTTCGACTACTTGGTACAAACGAGTGATAATTATAAATTTTATCCCTCTCCCATTTATATAAACTTTATAAAAAGTATATAATCTTAACTTATTTTTTCAATTTGGTTAAACTCAAGTTCGACGGGTGTCTGTCTACCGAACATTTGTACAATAACCTTTACTTTCTGTTTTTCCATAGATACGCTTTCTATTATACCTAAGAAAGTTTCCAAAGCACCGCTTATTACTCTAACGTTGTCGCCTGACTTTATGTCAAAGTCTTCGGTGTTTATCTTTTCTAGTCCCATTCTCTTGATTTCATCTAAAGTAAGAGGTTGGGCTTTTCCTTGCGGACCAACAAAACCTGTTACTCCACGAGTATTAGCAACCATATACCAAATATGGTCGGTGTATATCATCTTAACAAAAACATATCCGGGGAATTTCTTTCTCTCAACAACTTTTCTTTTACCATTCTTTTCTACGATATCCTCTTCCACGGGAAAAGAAACTTCAAAAATGAAATCTTCCAAATTGTTATTTTCGATCATTCTTAAAATATTATCTCTAACTTTTGCTTCGTATCCCGAGTAAACATGGATGATATACCATCTTACATTATCATTGACTTCGTTCATTATCACTCCTCATATATTACGCAGCGCTTAGCAAAAGCGTAAGTAATCGTGTAAGACCTAGGTCTATAGCCGTAATTATTATGGTGAAAAATAGCACAACAATAAGAACAGTACCCGTTTGGGAAATTACTCCGCTGTTAGCTTTATTCGTTTTAAATTTTGCCCACTCAACTTTCTTCAATTCACTAATAATATCGCGGAAAAATTTACCCATACTTTTACGTTTTCTCATATTCTTTTTGGGTGCGGTTTTTTTCTTATTGCTACCGGAATTGTTAGTTGAATTGTTGGAATCTATTACCTCAGGCAAGTCCAATTTTATGTCGCGTTTAGCCATTTAAGCCTCCGTAATTATTTTGTTTCCTTGTGAACGGTATGCTTTTTGCAGAATCTGCAATATTTCTTTAGCTCCAATCTGTCAGGAGTATTCTTTTTATCTTTCATTTTGTTGTAATTGCGTTGTTTGCAATCCGTACAAGCAAGCGTTATTTTCACACGCATAGTGGACACCTCCAAAAAAATTACACCCTCAAAGGTGCGTTCTTAATATAACACAAAGCCTATTTATTGTCAACAGATTATTAAAACAATAAAAAAATATTATGCCTCAATGAAAAGTACTATATCTTCCACAGTTTTAATTTTTTGAATCTGTTCATCGTTAAAAACTATACCGAATTCCTTCTCCATTGTTATCAAAAGTTGAACCAAATCTAAGCTGTCTGCTCCAAGGTCTTTTACCAAATCACTATCAAGTGTAATGCTGTCGGGATCTGTGGAAAATTGTTCCGCTAGCAATGTTTTTACTTTTTCGAATGTCATAATATGCTCCTTAATTACGTTTAATATATTTATATATATACTATTAATACCCTATATATAAAGCGAGGTAAAATTATATCCTCGCTTTTTTATTATTACCTATAATGCTTAAAATTAACGATAATTGTATACTCTTTTACTTGCTTCAAGGTCAACAACAACTGCGCCTTTTTTTGCAAAGAAAGGAAGAATGAATAACAAAAGGAATGCTCCTACGACTATATACATACCTATACCGACTGTAAGCGTATATCCCAAAATAACGTCACTCATCATAAATACTACCAGATTTATAACTGCAAGTATAAGTCCAATAAAGGCAAGCACGCTAAAACCTCTTGGTGATTTTCTTCCGCCTAGTTTGACAAGGTATTTTATTGTTAAAATAACGGCAATCAGTGCAAGCAAAGCAAAAATTGCAGGTATTGCCCATACAGCTATCTTAACTAGAAGTTCGGGGCTGCTAGATAACGGTTGAAATACCTCGGCATAATAACTGGATACAAAGCTTCCTATCTTAAAGTTTTGAGCTAAGCTAAAAATAGCGTCAATCCCTGTTATGTTTTTGTCACCTATCGTTACGCAACTAAGAATAGCTATGGCAACTATTGCAAGAACTGCAAGCAGTACCGCAAATACGCTTATCCCTGCATACGGTTTTGCCTTATAAATAGGGTCTTCCGCATTTCCCATCGGTATTTCAGGTTGATAAGTTGGGTCGTATTGCAACATAGGTTGATTTTGGGAAGTGTACGGAACCAAAGCTATCGGTTGTACTATCGCAGGTAATTGTACCGTTTGAGAAGGAGTCGGAATAGCGTTGTATTGATTTGCGCCTATCGGACCGTAATTGGGTGTCGATGGCGAAATGCAATAATAAGAACCGTCAGGTCCTTGAATAGGCTGATTAGCGTTGCCTCCAACGGTAAAAGGTAATGTACTCGGATCTACAGGAACCCAAGTTCCGTCCTGCCCATTAGGCGAACCTACCTGAGGCATGCCGTTATTCACATTCTGAAAATTGTTGTTATTCATCACTGATCTCCCTAAGTTATTTAAATTCTTTTGTTATCGTCGACCGGTATTACTATCGGCTGTACTTGAGGTGTTTGATTAGGCATCGGTATCGGTACAGGCGCATTACAAGGAAGTGCTCCGTAAAAAACTTGCGCTTGATATACTCTGCCATACTGGTCAGTACACATGTATGCCGGCAAGTCCATAGTGCCGTATGCTGTATTTACCGTTCTGTATGCATTGGGCATTGGCAATACCACATTGGGTGAAGCTGGGACAGGAGTCGGACTGTTGACCGTTTCCTTAGCATAATTGGGTTGCATTGTATTTGTTTTCTTTTTCATCGTAACTCCTATATATACTATCTTCTTCTCTTGCCAAGCAGACAAAGTATAGCTGTTAGTGCTGTTGCTCCTGCAACTATATATAAACCGTAACCTAGTCCCAAACCACCGCTAAATACCAAGTAGCCAAAACCGCCTATACATAAAAGCGACATTACCGCTATTACTTTTATAAAAATATTTACACCTTTTTTTGCACCAAATATTCCGTCCAGTAAAATAAAAACTGTAAATAAGCAGTTGACTGCAAGCAAAATTGGGAAAAGCATATCCTTTATCGGTACTCCGCCTGCAAATATTGAGGTAATGGTTAAAAGAATTTCCAGTCCTGATCTTGTCGAATCGAACTTAAAGTACGCCAAACTTACAAACTTTCCTAAAACAACTACGGCTATAGAAATAAGGCTAAGCAGTATAAGTATTATTTTTAGCGCGTTGACACCTTTTTTTGCTTTACGTTGGGTACCTTGTTCCATATCGTCATATGAATAATTATCGTAATCGTTCTCATTATAATCGTAACAGTCCCCCATCTCACCGCCATAATAACCGGGAGCAGGTTGTGCATATTGATGCATCTCTTGTTGTGTTGCGCTATAAGGCACGATGGCAATAGGTTGAATTATCGTTTTAGCGACAGTTACGTTTCTTGGGTCATAATTGGACACCAATCTCGTTACCACGTTGATATCTTGTGCATATGGAGAGCCATTCATCGGTCTTTGTTGTTCTAAATAGGAATTTTGGTCTGTCATAGCAGGCGCTTGATTGGCATTGTCCCAATTAGAATTTTGTTTATGTTCCCTTGCCATATATCCTCCGTTACTTTACTATACGTTTTCTTACAATACCCTTAGAGCAAAACCCAATAAGAGTACTAATGAATGTCATACCAATAACAACATAAAGCCCTATTGCTATTTCTTTCCCTGTAATAAGCAACATCATTGCTATTAGTATTGAACTTGTAAAGCTCAAAAACAAACATATTTTCATAAAAATGCCGGTTCCAGCTTTCTTTATGGTAAAAATGCTAATTATCATAGAGATAAGCGCAAACAATGCTGTTGATGCTATTCCTATCATCACAATCAATGCGTTTATATCTAAAATATCAGACATTCCTTCTATAAAGCTTAATAAGTAGGTAAGTCCATCGACTCCATTTGCAATCATAAATAAATCAGGGATTGCAGATATCGTCAAGAATCTACCTATTATCAGCATTGCTAAAACAAGTATGGAAATAATAAGCGCCGATATAGAGCAAAAATTAACTTTCTTTTCACGCTCTAGCACAACTTCCTCTTCTTGTCCGTATATCTCTTTAAGCAACTCTGTCTCTACTCTCTTTACTTCATCATTATACTGTTCAAGCGCATTTTCGCCATACATCATAAAAGAGCTAGGATCGTTTACAAAAGGTATACGATAGTTGTCCGTAGCCGGCTTTATCGGTATGAGAATATTATCTTGATTGCTATCAACAGTTTGCTTAGCCATAAATGCTGCTCCTATTAGTTATTATCTTCATCGTTACTTTTGCACAAGATAAGGTATCTTCGCTATATTCTCTTATTAATTGTCGAATATGCTATAAGGTATCTTTTTCCTTGCAAATATACTAAATATCAAAGTTAGTACAGGTATTGCAATAATTGCAAGAAGTCCATATCCCGCAACGAATGTACTGCTTTTGGTAAACACCCCAATAAGTATATCCAAAATACCAGCATAAGCCATTGTCGCGTTAGGTTCAGTCCTAAAAGCAAGACCACTTAAAGCAACTAATGCTCCGCAAATTATCATAATAATACTGCCTAATCCGAATCTTTTGAAAATACGTCTTCCAAAAATTCCAAAAAATGCTTTAAACATCATGATAAGCACGGTTAATATATAGATAATTATTGCAATTGGGAAGTATTCTAATACTATCCCTGCCACCTTATCAACCATTCCTATTTCACTTTTTAAGAGCATCTCGTCATACAACGGGCTATCTCCTAAAATTATCTCTTTATTGAAAACTTTACCAGTCAGATGTTTTATAAATCCAAATACCGGATCCAATATAGAATAACTTTTAACAACGGCAGTCTCTACCGGAGCTTCCTCTTCTTCATCTTCAGCGATTTGTTCGCTAGCTTCATCTTCTACAAAAGCAGCTATGAATTGTTCGGGTATTAGCTCTATTTTTAAATAGCTTAAAGCAAATAAAGCTATCGTTACTAAAAACAACAAAAATAGGAAGAAACAGACTCCTTTTCGCATTACGTAAAAATAATCTCTTTGTTTCTTTGGTTTTACGTCATCGACAATTTTGTTTTTTACTGCGCCAGCATTTCCGCGAGCTGTATTTGTTGGGGCAACTCTTTTACTATTGTCGCAATTATCCATAGGACGCTGTGGACGGGGTCGCATAGCGTTACTGTTTGGTGGTGGCATCATTCTTTGATTGGGATTGCCATTACTGTTTATCTTTCTAGGTCCGCCCGGTTGATAAGGATTGTTATATAAAGGCATGCCATAACCTGGGTTTCTGCCCATTGTGCTTGCATTATTCATTTTGCGCGGTCTATTGTCTGCCATTTTACCACCTTGTTTATCGGCTAATACTCTTTACTTATCATACACTAAAAAGGTTCCTTTACCTTAAAAAGTGCATAATAAGCCATAATTACATTATTATATAGAACAGTTTATCATATTATATAATAAAATACA
>DATFIH010000070.1:0-3481 GCA_035270205.1 Clostridia bacterium
TTTTTATGGCGTCGAGAAAGCGAATTTATAGTAATTAATGATAAAATTGCTAAAAAATTGGCAAAAAACGCAAATGGTGTTACCGATGAAAACAATATTTTAGAAACTAATATAAATTCGTTAAAATACCTTTTGCGAGAAGTCAACGAGTTGCAAAAAGAGACAGGAAAATACGATTTATGTGTAGCACTTGGGTACGTTTACGGTAAAATAAGCAAAGATATATCCGTACGTGCTCCGCTTTTATTATTCCCCGTAAGTATAGAGATATCCAAAAATTTAGTTGTACTAAAACATATCCCCAACCAAATGGTATCGCTAAATAAGAGTTTCATACTGGCATATTTAAAAGAAAACCATATTACAAATCACAGAATTATTGAAGAGTTTGACCCGATAAGCGAGCAAAGCTATTCCGATGTATATGAAGTACTTGACGAACTTAACTCGCACGGTTTTGAAATTAAATACCAAAAGCGCAAAGGTATTGTTTGCTTCAATTCTGAAAAAGAATTGCAAGATATAGAATTAGAATATAAAAATATGGCTGTACTTGGTCGCTTCCCTATGGCAAACCCCATTTATAATGACTATCTTAATATGGAAAAGCAACAGCTTACCACACCAAGCATAGAACTACTGTTGCAAGGCAAGCCCATAAAACAAGCAAAATCTAAGAAAAATGAGCTTTCTTATACGGTAAATGACCTTGACTATGCTCAGGAAAAAGCAATAGAAAATATAAATAAGCAAAGCAATATGGTAATTTTTGGACCACCAGGCACAGGTAAATCTCAAACCATAGTCAATCTTATCAGCGATGCTATGTGTAAAGGAAGGCGCGTGCTTGTCGTAAGTCAAAAGCAAGCGGCATTGGAAGTTGTTTTTTCACGGCTTGGCAACCTAAACAAAAAGGCTATGCTTTTACCTGATCCTGAAAACCAAAAATCAGCATTTTTTGAACGTGTAATAAATATGCACCAGTATGCGCTCAAGCAAAAACGCACTCCCAGTGATAAAAATTATAACGAATTGCAAACAGATATAGAAAAAGAGTTGCAAATCTTGCAGATGATAAGCGATACTCTATTTTCCAAAAATTCCTTTGGTCTAAGTTTACAAGAAATGTATGCAAAAAGTTATAACTTAGGCGTCAATGATACCGATTACAAGCTTTATACCGAATTTTTAAACAGCGATATAGCCTATATGCCTTATGAAGAACTGTCGCAACATATAAAATATATAAAGGATAAAGCCATAGTAAAACTTTATCTTGAGCGACTTGCTCTTATACAAAAAAACCCTATGGCTGTGCATATAAAGACGGATATAGATATGCATAAGTTGAAAGAAGCGCATAACTTTTTGAATAAAGCAATAGAAATCAGTCGCTTACCCTTTGATTTTTCGGCATATCCGCATAGTAGATATTTAGCTACCTTTTATTTGGAAAAAGTAGCAGTAGATCGCCCGTCAATTAATAAGATTGCCAGTTTGATTACAAAAATTGAAAATCCCGCTTTAAATGTTTGGCGAAGGCTTACTATGGTTATCCCCCTGCTTTGGATATTCTATCCGATAGCCCAAAGGGATTTTTCCAAGATAAAAACGGGTATAAATATTGATTTAAACATAGCAATGCACGCATTTATGCAATATGAAAAGGAATTTGAAATATTACAATCTGTTCTTACGGAAGAAGGTTTCTCCCTTGCAATAGGCAGTATAATCAACGGAAACAGTCAGCTTCTAATGAAAATAGTTGAAGGTTTAGAAAATTATATGGCAATTAGAGATATAAATAAAACCGTTTATGAACTTGATAAAAATATTATTAATATTCTTGATTTTGCTTATAGTCGCAGTAAGGTCACTACAAGATCTTTTGAGCATATCTTGAATATGCTTATTCCTATGCGACTTTACAAAGAAATAGTTGCAAACGATGGTTATATCAAGGAAAAACTTTCAAATACGGTTGCCTTCGACAATATTCGTAAAAGAATTATAGAATTAAAAGCAGAACAAAGAGAAGTGTCCAGAGTTTTAGCATATGACAAGTTTTCTGAAGAATATACCAATTATTTTGCGATGTTTGACAAGGAAAGCAAGGATTACGCTTACCAAATTGAAAAACAAAGAAACTTATGGCCTGTACGACAAATGGTAGAATATTTTGAACCGTATCTGATGAAACTTTTCCCTTGTTGGTTGTTATCTCCGCAAGCAGTCAGCACTGTGTTCCCTTTGAAAAAGGATATGTTCGACCTTGTTGTATTCGATGAGGCAAGTCAAATGTTTATAGAAAACGCACTCCCCTCTATATATCGTGGCAAGAAAATAGTAGTTGCCGGGGACAATAAACAACTTCCGCCATCTTCTACCTTCATTAGAAGATATCTAGCAGATGATTTTGATATAAATATGGATTTATCCACGCAAGCTGCGTTGGAAGTAACGTCACTGCTTGACCTTGCTATGAATAAATATCCCGCAGTAGAACTTGCATATCATTACAGAAGTGAATTTTGCGAGCTAATAGATTTTAGCAACCTTGCTTTTTATGATAACAAACTTCAAATCGCTCCCAATTTATCGTGTGGACAAGAAGAACAACCTATTGAGCGGATAAAGGTAAAAGGCTTATGGCAAAACCGCCACAATCATGAAGAAGCGTTACAAGTGGTAAAACTTATAAAAAATATTTTTAAAAAACGCAAATCCAATGAAACCATTGGTATAGTCACATTTAATAGCGAGCAAAAGGATTATATTGAAGATATGCTTGATGCTGAAGCTGATAAAAATCCTAGCTTTAGACGTCAACTTTATGAAGAATCCAATCGTTATGAAGACGGTGAAAACCATTCCTTATTTGTAAAGAATTTGGAAAACGTACAAGGTGATGAGCGTGATATCATAATTTTCAGCATCGGTTATGCCCCAAATGATAACGATAAATTAGTAGCGCAATTCGGCTCACTTTCTGTCGAAGGCGGAGAAAACCGCTTAAACGTAGCAATAACAAGAGCAAGAAAAAAAATATATATAATCACCAGTATTGAGCCTGAAGAATTAAACCGAGTCGATTCCAGTAAAAATGCAGGTCCACGTCTACTTAAAAAATATCTACAATACGTGCGGGCTGTAAGTTCGGGCGAGCAAGACGAGGTTAAGAAAATATTGTCAAACTTCTCTACTGTTATAAAAACGGACTCTACTTTCACATATGAAGAAGAAATAAAAGCAGAGCTTGAAAAACTTGGCTATACTGTATTTACCAACCTTGGCAACACCAATTATAAACTTTCGTTAGGTGTATACGATAAAGAAGCAGGTAGGTTCGTTTTGGGTATAGAATGTGATTATCAGGCTTATCAAAATAGCGCTGAAGTTTTGGAACGTGACGTTTACCGTATCAAGTTTTTAGAAGGCAAAGGATGGAAAATAGTAAGGGTTTGGTCACGTGATTGGTGGC
>DATFIH010000071.1:0-2505 GCA_035270205.1 Clostridia bacterium
GATAACAACGACATCGAAAGAGAACGCGGAATAACTATATTGGCAAAAAACACCTCAGCTATATACAAGGATATCAAAATTAATATAGTAGATACCCCTGGACACGCAGATTTTAGCGGAGAGGTTGAAAGGGTATTAAAAATGATTAACGGAGTTGTTTTATTGGTGGATTCTTATGAAGGTCCCATGCCACAAACAAGATTTGTCTTGCAAAAGGCATTGGAAATGAATCATAAGATTGTAATATGCATCAATAAGATTGATAAACAAGACGCGCGTTGCCATGAAGTATTAGAGGAAGTTTACGAACTATTGATGGAGCTTAATGCCAACGAAGCGCAGTTAGACAGCCCAATAGTATATTGTAGCGGTAGAGCAGGCACTGCAACGTTGGATCCCGAAGTTCCTGGAATTAATTTGGCACCTCTTTTCGATACTATCATAAGCCATATAGACCCACCGGAAGGAGATGAAAATGAAGAACTTCAACTACTTGTTTCATCAATAGACTATAACGATTATGTGGGCAGAATCGCTATCGGAAGAATAGAGAGAGGAGAGATGAAACCCAATCAAGAAGTATCGGTATGTGACTTTCATTCTGACAAAGTTTATAAGAGTAAAATTACCAATATATACCAATTCAGCGGATTAAGTAGAGTAATGGTAGAAAGTGCGAAGGTTGGAGATATAGTAAGTTTTAGTGGAATAGAAAATATAACCATAGGACAAACCATTTGCTCGCCAAACCGCATAGAATCTATCCCATTTGTTAAGATTGGAGAACCTACATTGCAAATGCGTTTCTCGGTTAATGACAGTCCTTTTGCAGGGAAAGAAGGCAAGTTTGTCACAAGTAGACATTTACGCGCCAGGTTAAACAAGGAGCTACTTAAAGACGTATCGCTAAAAGTAGAGGATGGCAACACAACTGATGAATTTATGGTAAGTGGAAGAGGCGAAATACATCTATCTATATTGATAGAAAATATGCGTAGAGAAGGTTATGAATTCCAGGTGAGCACACCTAGAGTTATCTTCAAAACGATAGACGGAAAGAAATGCGAGCCAATAGAAAAACTTATAGTTGACGTACCAAATAACTGCGTAGGGTCAATTATGGAAAGTATGGGTAAACGTCAAGGTGAACTTATAACGATGACACCTACTCAAACACGTACTAAGTTGGAATTCAAAGTTCCATCAAGAGGTTTGCTTGGTTATCGCGGTGACTTTATGACTCAAACAAAAGGCGAGGGTATATTAAATAGTATCTTTAGTGGATATGAGATATTGAGAGGAACGATGCCAAGACGTCCCTATGGAGCGTTAGTTGCATTTGAATCAGGCACAGCGGTAACATACGGTTTATATAATGCACAAGGCAGAGGTATATTGTTTATTGCGCCCGGCACCGAAGTTTACGCAGGAATGATTGTGGGTTATTCACCCAAAATTGACGATATCCCGGTAAACGTATGCAAGAAAAAACACGTTACGAATATGCGAAGCGCAGGGGCAGATGATGCTTTAAGACTGGAAACCCCAAGGAATTTTAGCTTGGAAGAATGTATCGGATTTATAGAGCCTGATGAAATGCTTGAGGTCACTCCGAAGAACTTACGTATAAGAAAAACGATACTTGATCACTCATTGAGGATAAGACAAGGCTTTAAGGAAAAAAGAGCAGAGTAATAATTATAGTTATTATTCTATTGATTTTTCCCTAATATTATTGTAGTATATTATTAAATTAAAAAGCTCATAGAGGTAATAAATGGCAAAAGAGACAAAGAAAGCAGGATTACTTGCACACCTAGTGTTTGACAAGGAGGCAAGAGAAGACGATCAAATTTCGCAACCGATAGAAGGCGGACGAATAAAATATTTTATGGCTATGTTTTCCAAACATAATAGTGAGCTTTTATTACCTAGTTTATTGTTTTTAATAACTGCTTTACCATTGTTCGGAATTTATATATTTTTACGAATTTACGGTGCAGAAAAGCTAGTTTATTCTATGCTAAAAATCACCGAATTGCCTTATTTAATGACAAATATAGGCATAGGAATTAGTTCAGGAACTAACGTATTTAGCTTAAAAAACGATATGCTTAAGGTGTACCAATTATACTTTTTAGCACTTGGTATAGGTATGTTTTTTATGAGTATAGGCTTATCAGGGATGTTACGTTTAGCTGCAAAATTTATATGGAAAGATAGTTTTATAACAAAGAAAGATACCTATGGAAACAATGTTCCCAGAACTTTATTGGAATTTTTTAAAGGAGTTAAGTCATATGCTCCACAAATGCTGATTTGGGGCGCCTTGTCTATGATTTTGGTAGCCGGAGTTGGAAATTCTGTCATTTATTTTGTTTCTAGTTTATGGACACAAAGCGCAGGAGCCGCATCATACATACTATTAATTTTATCATGCATAATAGCGATTTTTGGTGCAATATTTTTGTTATATTTAGCACCAATGATAGTAATGTATGATAT
>DATFIH010000072.1:0-3392 GCA_035270205.1 Clostridia bacterium
TCATATGTGTATTGATTATTAATAGGATTTCTATATTTATAATCAAATTTAACCGTAAAATTACCTTTCGTTTCTTTTCTTGGCAAATAAGAAAAGTTTTCATAAAGTGTAAAACGATCGATTTTGTTGGCAGCTAAGAAGCTTTTGAAGCTGTCTGAATGTACTTTTTGTAATTTTTTCGGAATTTTTCTAGAATTATTGGTAACTAAATAATCGAATCGTAAAATTTCTCTTGCCCGCTCCTCAAAATTACTAAAACTTAACAAACCTTCATAAAGGCGGTATTCATATGCGTCTTTAAATATTTGTAGAGCGGAAAAGTGTTCGCTTAATTTGTAAAATAATTGGTACGGCGTAAAATGCAAAAACAACCTATCTAGCGTGTTGGAAAATTTACCACTATTGTAAAGCCTTTCGTTTATCCAGTCTATTTCCTTTAACACTGCTAGTTCTTCTGCACTCATATCGGGAGAGTTGATTATCTCATAAGGCGGTTCGGCATCATACAAAGCATTATAACAATCTCTGATAGGTGTATTTTTAAGCATTTTTAAAAAACCTAATTGCAGCTTATGCGGTCTTAGATTCATCACCGTATTATACGAATCTATAAAACTAGCAAACGTATCAAACGGTAGCCCTGCTATCAAGTCAAGATGTAAATGAATATTATTAAATGAAAGAATTTTTGCAATATTATCTAAAAAAATTGCTCTATTAAAATTTCTATTTACCGCTTTTAGGCTTTCTTCATTAAGTGTTTGCACTCCCGCTTCCATTTGAACTAATCCAGTCGGCAGCTTTTTTAGAATTTTTAAGGTGCTTTCTTGAAACAAATCACCACCCACCTCAAAATGAAAGCAAGTTCCGCTAGCGGAAAATTCTTTTAAGATAAATTCCAATATCTCGTTAGTTCTGGCCACGTTTGCATTAAAAGTTCTATCGGTAAATTTTATGATTTTTGCACCGCTACTTACAATGTTTATTAAATCGCTTTTTACCCTTTCTATGGAAAAATATCTAACTCCTCGACTTATCCCAGCCATGCAATAACTACAAGAAAAAGGACAACCTCTTGAAGACTCGTAATAAATAAGCCTGTTTTTGCTAAGGTTTAATCGCTCTTTTGTATAAGGAGAAGGAATACTGTCTAAATTCTTGATATTTTCGCCAAATACAAGCTTTTCTGCGCCAGACGTAAGTAGTTTGTATAAAGCGTACTCCCCTTCACCAATAACAATATGGTCTGCACAAAAATTTTCATCCACTTCAGGTCCGCCCACTATGATTTTACACTCTTTGCTCTTGCGGATGTCTTTTATCAGCCGATTTACTACTTTTACGTTAAAAATATAAACTGAAAATAAAATGAAATCAAATTGCTTATTCAAAATCGATGCCAGCAACTCGTCATATTCTTCATTTACGCTGTGATATTCTTCGCAAACTTCGATACCTTTAGAATGTAGATATTCGGACAAAAACCACCCTGACGGCAGTGTATGAATAAATTTTGAACTCAAACCATAAAACAGTATATCCATTTGTTACAATTTCTTCTTCTTAAACTATTCATATGCTACTCTTTGTTACAGTCAATGTCAAGCTGTTGCAAATTTTGCGTTATTTGAGCATATAAAAAAATGCCTATCTTATGCCAACAAGCTATTTTTTTGGCATAAATCAAGGCAATTTATGATTAAAATTTAGTAAAACTAATTTCCTACGGACTGATTTTCTTTCATATACTCGTCCAAAACATACTTTATGTCTTCTTTTTTCATAGCCCCTTCAAACATCTTGCGCTCGCCTAGAAAAATACAGGGCACATAATGATAATCGTATGAATCTGCAAACTCCTTGTTTTCATCTTCATCGATTTTTTGCACCTCTATTTTTGCATACTCGGGGTTTTCCTTTTGTAGTATACCTAGTAAATCTATTGCTTTTTTGCAATGTGGACAAAATTTTAAATGAAATAATTTTATATTGTTATCCATTACTACCTCAAGGTATAGTATCTGTATTTATTTGATTATTTTTCACCTTTTTTATGAACGCTTCTATTTTATCAGCTGCTTTTATCAAGGTTTTCATAGAATAGGCATAACTTATTCTAACATAATCTTCACCAAAATCACCAAACGCATTGCCTGGTACTAAAGCTATTTTTTCATATTTTAGTAGCAGTAGGCTAAATTGTTCACCGTTTAATCCCAAATCTCCAACGTAAGGGAAAAGGTAGAATGCGCCCTTTGGCTCAAAGCAACTCAGGCCCATTTGCTTAAAACGTCTTAGCAAAAAACGTCTTCTTCCGTCGTACTCTTCCACCATTTGGTTAATCGTTGCAAAATCATCTTCTTGTGACTGTCTTAGCGCCGCAATACCTGCATACTGCGATGTCGTAGGCGCGCACATTATACAGTATTGGTGTATTTTGTACATAGCATTGAGAATTTCTTTAGGCGCGCAAACATAGCCAAGTCGCCAACCTGTCATAGCAAATGCTTTGGAAAACCCATTGATATAAATCGTTCGCTCTCTCATATCCTCATAAGCTGCTATGGAATAATGCTTACTCGTATAAGTGAGCTCGGCATATATCTCATCGGATATTACCATAAGGTTATGCTCTATAATTAGAGGTATTATTTCCTCTAAATGCGCTTTTCCCATAATCGCGCCCGTGGGGTTGTTTGGATACGGCATAATTATTGCTTTGGTTTTTTCGCTTATTGCTTGTTCCAAATTTTCTTTTGTTATACGAAAACTATCTTTTTGAAACGTCTTTATCGCTATCGGTACACCACCGGCTAGAGTAACACAAGGTGAGTATGAAACGTACGACGGGTCTGGTATCAAAATCTCGTCGCCGTCAGATACTATGGCGCGCAAAGCCAAATCTATGCCTTCAGATGCGCCAACGGTAACAATTATTTCATCAATTGGATAATTTAGCGAAAATCTTTTATATAGGTAAGAAGAAATTTCTTCCCTTAGTTCTTTCAATCCATTGTTTTGAGTATACTTTGTATAGCCTTTATTTATCGATTTGACAGCGCTTTCTCTTATAAAATATGGCGTTAAAAAATCAGGCTCACCCACGCCTAAAGAAATGGCGTCATTGGAATCTGACACAATATCAAAAAATTTCCTTATTCCCGAGGATTTTAGGCTTTGGACTTTATTATTTAAAATTTTAGTGTAATCTATCAAAGCTGTATCTTCAAACGTTGTTCGTCGTCTTGCTCCTCCAAAGAGATACCCTCAATCTTATATTTTTTCAAAATAAAATGTGTTGCGGTACTTTGTATGTTTTCCATAACAGAAAGTCTTTCTGCCAAAAACATAGCTGCATCTTTAAGGTTTTTACCTGTAATTGTAACTAATAA
>DATFIH010000073.1:0-3342 GCA_035270205.1 Clostridia bacterium
TCTTTATATTGTCTATATTTGTGATTGACTTGAATCTCATATCAAAAATATTGTCGAGTCTAATATTAATATTAATAACAGAACTAAGTTTTTATTTTTCACTTTTTCAAAAAAGGTCAAAAGGTAATTAATAATGATTAAAATTACAAATTTAAGAAAAGTTTTTAACGAAGGTGAACGCAATCAATGCATTGCGATTAACGATATTAGTTTACAAATAAAGGACGGAGAGTGTGTTGCAATAATAGGCAAGTCAGGATCCGGGAAATCCACCCTATTAAACATATTAAGCGGTATAGACCGAGCAACTAACGGAACTATTATAGTTGATAATAATGAGATAACAAAATTGAGGGATAACGAGATGGCTAAGTATCGTGCAAAAAATATTGGCATAGTTATGCAAGATTTTTGTTTGATAGAGGAATGTACTGCGCTAGATAATGTTATGCTTCCCTTAAATTTCATTAAAATGAAAGCAAAGAACAGAATTAACCGCGCAATATCTTTAATTAACGGGGTGGAAATGGGTCATTATATTAAAAAACCTGTTTATGAATTGTCAGGAGGAGAAAAACAACGCATCGCGATTGCGCGGGCATTGGCTTCCGACAGTAGATATCTGTTTTGCGATGAACCAACCGGCTCTTTAGATGCAAAAACTTCAAAGGATATTATCGATATGTTATTGCGTATCAACGATAAGGGAAAAACCGTTATTATTATAACCCACGATTTAAATGTAGCTAAACGGTGTAAAAGAATAATAGAACTGCATGATGGCAGTATTATTAACGATAAAATAGAAGAATGAAATTAATAAAAGTCGTCCATTAAAAAGTGAGGCTTTGTAAAATACTTAGCATTTTTTTAGGTTGTTATTGGGTCGTTATTGGGTAAAGAGTGTTTATGCTTTCTTGCTATGCCTTTGTATTTTCTTGGCTTAACAAAAAGAGCTTTTTTGAGGGAGCAACCATAGGAAGCAGTCTTGGAATTATATTTGGTATGTTCGCATTCTTTCTTCCAGTTATTTGCCATTAATTCTTCATCTTTTGTTTACATGAATACAAATTACGCTATGGTAGGAGATATTTGCGAAACTGGAAGTCGAGTTAATGCCGCATGGAAAGCATCCGAATATGATTTATCCACAATGAATATTTATTGGGGCAAAGGTAATTCCAAAACTGAGCTTTCAGATAATGAGGTAATATTAAACGCTTCTAGCCTAAGTAATGATAAATATTCGGAAGACACTGCGAAAAACATATTTGATAGTGTGTCACATGAAATGCTTTTTGGAAGAATTTATAAAGCAGAGAGTAAAATTGCGGGAGGCAAAGAGGTTAAGGTTGTTGGTCTTAATTTTGATGACTCTGCCTATTGGCAATGCCCTTTGGTTAGTGATGAAATCTTTGAATATGCTCAAGAACTGCGATCATCTCCATTTTCTGTAATAATTAAGCTTTCTGACAATTGGAGCAAGAATGAAGAGCTTTTTGATTATTTGCAAGCAACAGAACAAGGTGGAAATAGAGTTTACACAAGGCTTTGTCCAATTACATCCATAAGTGCAATTTTGGATGTTGCAGAGGCATTTATCCCATCGCTTAAAAATATATTTTTATACGCATCCATAGCCTTCAGTATTTTTGCAGCATTATTGCTAATGAATATTATAGCAATAAGCGTTGCTGATAAAAAGAAAACCATAGGAATATTGAGGGCAATAGGAGCAAGAAGTACAGACGTTTTGAAAATATTTCTTTCAGAAGGATTGGTAATAGGTTTGATTAATTTTCTTCTTTCCTATACTGCTGTAATAATTACAAGCATCGTTATAAACAAGGTTTTAACAATATCTGTACTAATTCCCGGCATTCTTCAAGCTCTATTTATGGCGCTGCTTTCGTTCGGTGTTGTTACCATAGCAACACTTATCCCGTCATATAAGATAGCCAAGAAAAAGCCTATAGATGCAATAAACAATAAATAATCAAGTCATCATTGTTCACGTATGTTATATTCTTGAATTTTGCGAGGCAATCAAGGTAGTTTAACCGAAGAAAAATTAGGGAAAGGAGTTTAAGTTTACTAAAGGATGCAACAAGAAGGGGAGTGATTTTTGCCAAGCCACCTTGTATTGCGACAACAAAAATGCTAAACTAAAAATAATTCAGACAGGTTTAACACCAAAAAGTGTTTTGAATAGTACTTATAGAAAGCTTTTGTTTGGCAGATTATGATAGACTGAATCGATTTGTTTAAGTAAGGAGGAAGAGTTATGAGAAAATTCAAATTAGCAATAATGCTTGGCTTGATAATTGCTCTAACATATGTTTTTGTGGGTTGTAGTCACATTGAGCCGAAAGTTTCGGACGAAATTTGGGACAATCAAAATGCTGTTTACGTAGATGTTGCGCCCAAATATGTGGAGGAAGTTTTTGATAGTTGGGAAAATGCTTTTGCCGATTTAGGCTTAAAGGCGGTTTTTATCACAAAAAAAGAATTCGAGGGTGCGTATGATATCGATTATGACCCGTCATTAACATTGCTTTTAGTATTAGAGGGCGGGACAGAAAACCAAACAACGGCAATTGAAACACTAAAAATCGATGAAAGAGTTCGCTCGGCAAGAATCCTTTCCGATGTGCCTTTTGAGCCTGTGAACACGCTGCATTTTAACGAAGCAGAAATCCACGCAAAAGTTGGCGATACTATAACGTTGACGGTGAATGGCGAGTCGAAAGAATATGCGCCATGGTTTTCATTTGATTCCATTTTTCCGATAGTGCTTAAAAAATATAACAAAAATAAAACTTATACCCCCGAAGATTTTCCGCTTTCGGGCGCATCAAGAATTGAAGCTATGAATCTAGGCTATGCCGATTATTTGGAATTATATTTAGAAACACCAAGCTATTATAATGCAATCAAAGCTGTTCATGCTGTGGCTCAAGACCGCAATGTCTTAGCAGTTGGGTTGAACTATGTCGGACATCCTGAAGTTATTTATCCTGACGAATGGTTTGTTTCTGATACGGACTTTGCAGAGATTACAAACCTTGAACCAAATGGTTGGGATGGCGAAGGGAATCATCTAGGTTATTATGATGGGGATTGGTCAGTAGAACAAAGAACAGCGGCACAGGTGCTTTGTAATCAAGCAGGAACTTTCACCGTAACCTTTACGCAATCGCTTGGCTGGCGCATGGGCGGCTCTGCGACTTGCACCATTATAGTTGAATAATCTTGAGAGATTTTTTCTACAAACAAGGAAAAACAAAAAAGGGAGAACAAGAAATGAATAAAAACACCCTAGGGTGTCGAATTATATAATAA
>DATFIH010000074.1:0-2299 GCA_035270205.1 Clostridia bacterium
ATATAACCAAATGCTTATGCTATAATTAAAATAAAATGAATGGGGTATAAAATATGAAAATTACATTTTTAGGCGGTACGCGTCAAGTTACAGGAAGTTGCTTTTTACTAGAAAATCAAGGTTTTAAAATTTTGGTGGACTGCGGTATGGAACAAGGTCCTGACAGTTTTGAACGGCAAAACCTTTCCATATTACCTTCATCTATTGATTGCGTTTTGCTAACACACGCGCATATAGACCATTCAGGGTTGCTGCCACTTCTTTATGCCGACGGTTTTCGCGGGGTAATCTATACAACGTCTGCAACTCATCAGCTTTGCAACATAATGCTCCGTGACGCTGCCCACATTCAAGAAATGGAAGCAGAATGGAAAAACCGCAAAACAGAACGTAGCACAGGAGAAATTTGCAAGCCATTATATACAATGGGAGATGCCGAAAACGTTATCAAACTTTTTCGCACCCGCGAATATAACGAGAGCTTCATAATTGTACAAAACGTATCCGTACAATTTCTAGATGCAGGACATTTGCTAGGTTCGGCGCATATAGAAATAACCTATCAAGAAAACGAAGTTACAAAAACTATTGTTTTTTCGGGTGACATTGGCAACTTGGAACGTCCCTTACTTAACAACCCGACAATAATAGAAAACGCTGATTACGTAATTATGGAATCTACTTACGGCGACAGAGCGCACATTAAAGAAATAGATCCTGTAAAAAAACTTGCCACAATAATACAAAATACCTTTAACGAAGGCGGTAACGTAATTATCCCATCCTTTGCTGTCGGGCGCACACAAGAAATTTTATTCTATATTCGCCAAATAAAAGAGCAGCATCTAATTAAAAACTTTGAAGATTTTACCGTTTACCTTGACAGCCCGCTTGCAATAGAAGCTACTAATATTTTTAAAAATATTAATAAACGCTACTATGACACAGAAACTTTAGCACTTCTCGAAAAAGGGATAAATCCTATAGGTTTTCCCAATCTTAAACTTTCATTGACAAGTGACGACTCCAAGCTTATTAACCTTTCGCAGTCTCCCCACGTCATAATATCCGCTAGCGGTATGTGTGAAGCCGGAAGAATTCGTCACCATTTAAAACATAATATATGGAAAAAGAATAACACCATACTTTTTGTTGGGTATCAAGTGCAAGGCACTTTAGGACACGCAATACTATCAGGCGTTGAAAGCATAAAGCTTTTTGGTGAAGTCATATCGGTAAAAGCCAATATAATGACACTTGACAATTCGAGCGCTCACGCCGATCGTAACACGCTTATAAAATGGCTATCACATCTAAAAAAGGCTCCCGAAAGAGTGTTTTTGGTACACGGAAATGAACGTTCTTGTGAAATGCTTGCTGAAAAGGTACGCCAAGAATATAATTATGATGCTGTTTGTCCATATTTTGGCGAAGCGTACGATTTGGAGCAAAACATAAAAACGGAAAATGCTATAAAACGTATGGTTTCAAGAAGAAAAGGCAAGGTTGCAGGCAAGCCCAGTCCTTTCCAAAAACTACTAGATGCGTTAAAGCGTCTTACTATCGTGGTAAACGAAAGCGAAGGCAGAGAAAATAGGGCTTTGGAAAAATTTACAAAACAAATTGATGATTTAAGTAATTGGTGGGACAGATAAGCGATTTTTACTTATCTAATATAATATCCTTTACCATTCCTCTAACCTCTACCGCTTCAGGTATAGGGAAAAGTGGGAATACGTGTAACATATGTTCATATTCATAATAGTTTAAATCAATTTCTTGCTCTTTTGCCATATTTACAAACAGTCTGACGTCGGGCAATAAAATTTCTTCGGTGCCCATAAAAAGAGTTATTGGCGCCAAACCATTAAAATCTCCGTATATAGGGCTCACTAGATAGTTTTCTAAGTTTTCTTCACTCCCTGCATAACTGCTAATTTTGACGATTAGCATCTTTTGCGCCAACATAAAATCTCTTGATTGATACTCGGCTATATCGGGATTGTCAAATTTACCATCCATGCAGGGACTAAAAACTATTATATCGGCAGGTTGCGGAATATTTTGCGTTTTAAAATATTGGCAGACCGACAAAGACATAGCAGCACCTGCACTATCTCCCATAACGGTAATGTTTTGACTATCCACCCTTGTAAGCAAATCAGTATAGGTGTTTACCACCATAGGTATTGTTGTTTCAAAGGTATAATTAGGCGCCTTAGGGTAGATAGGCATAACAATTGTACAATCTATTTCTTCGCTTAATTTTTTTAAAAAATCATAATGGAATACTATAGGT
>DATFIH010000075.1:0-2441 GCA_035270205.1 Clostridia bacterium
ATAATTTAAAAAAGGTAACTCTGTAGCAATATACTTAGATATTTTTTGTGAGTTACCCTTATATTCAAAAATTTTCAATCTAACTATTTTCTTCCTTGTCTTTTTTGTTTTGCACTAAGGATTCTATTTCTTTAAGCAAGGTATTTATATCCTTAAATTCTCTATGTACAGAGGCAAATCTAACGTAAGCAACTTCGTCTAATTCTTTTAGATGCTCCATTACCATTTCTCCAATTCGTTTGGATGTGATTTCTTGTGCGAGCGAATTATTGACTTGTTTTTCTACATCAGCTACAAGTTTTTCTATCTTAATAATTGGAACAGGACGCTTTTCACAGGCTTTCATAACTCCTGCTTTTATTTTTGTAGCATCAAATATTTGTCTGTTGCCATTATTTTTAACTATTAAAATGGGCGTACTTTCTACTTTTTCATAGGTCGTATAACGCTTTGAGCAGCCGATACATTCGCGCCTTCTTCTAATGGAGCAACCATCGTCGCTTACTCTAGAGTCAATAACTTTGCTTTCTATTGCGCCGCAGTAAATACACTTCATTTATCCTTACCTCACTTTTATATATATTATATAAAAAATAAGTCTAAATGTAAATACTTTATTACCTTATATGTTAACAAGGTGAGGGAAAATCACATCTTGGAGGCGGATTATTGTTAAGGTCAACCAATATTACATCGTCACCTATTTTTAAAATACATTGCCACGGTATAAATATGTTATTAGCGCCACTTATACTTTTTAAAAATTTAGCTTCACCCGGCACAATTATCCCCACGGTCTGTCCTCGGCAATTCAAGGCTATGTCGGAAAGGCGTCCAAGCTTTTTGCCGTCGGTGACGTTTACTACCGTTCTTTCTCGCAATTCACAAAAAGTATATTCAATATTGTTCATAAAAAAAGACCTTCCTTAGATATTGTATTCTAAAGACGGTCTTTTTATGTCCTAATACCTTAAAACGCTTGCTTTAATCTAGCGATTGCATTTTTTTCCAATCTGCTTACCTGCGCTTGACTCATAGATAGCGAGTCGGAAATCTCCATTTGTGTTTTTCCTTGATAATATCTAAGCTGTATTATCTCACGTTCCCTATCGGGAAGTTTTTTAACTTCGTCTGTTAAGGTCAAACGATTTAACAATTCTTCTTCATCGTTACCATCGCTTATTTGGTCTACAACAAGCACCGATTCTTCCCCGTCATTATATGCCGATTCGTAAATACTAATAGGGTCGCTTATGGCATCTAATGCGCTTACTACTTCCTGATACGGAATGTTAATTTCAGATGCAATTTCCGTTAAGGATACCTCGTTTTCTTGCGAATGTTCCAGCCTTTCACGGGCAAGCATAGCCTGATAAGCTATATCTCGGATACCCCGTCCCACTTTCATAGCAGTACTTTCTCTAATATAACGTCTAATTTCGCCGAGTATCATCGGCACTGCATAAGTTGAGAACCGTACGTTTAAATCTACGTTAAAATTGTCTAAGGCTTTTATAAGTCCAAGCATTCCTACTTGAAACAAGTCATCATAACTCACCTTGTCTGTTTTAAATCTTTGTACCATACTTAGAACAAGGCGCATATTACCTTCAATAAAGGTACTTCTTAGTTCAATTTCCCCTTTCTTTATTCTCTTAAGCATATCTTCGCTTTGTTGCGCCGTCATCTTTGGCAACTGAGAGGTGCATACACCACTTATTACTACTTTTCTTGACATACTTCCTCCTATGTAGATAGTAGTAAGTATGCACCTAACGTAAATTATTTATTCTACTTTGCAAAATTCCTTTCTCAATTTTGCCAATATCTTCTTTTCCAACCTGCTAATATACGATTGTGATATATTCATCATATCAGCAATTTCCTTTTGCGTTTTTTCTTCAATACCGTAAAGTCCGTATCTCATACCCATAATTTTACGGTCGCGTTCATCAAGTTTTTGATAAAGGTCACGCAATATATCGTTTTCAACGTTACTTTCCATTTCTTTATATATCATATCCCCGTCAGTGCCTAATATATCACTCAGTACAAGCTGATTGCCTTCCCAATCTACATTTAAAGGTTCTTCTAGCGATACTTCAGAGCGCGTTTTGACCATTTTACGCAAATACATTAATATTTCATTTTCTATACATCTTGATGCATATGTAGCAAGTTTGATTTTCTTTTCACTATTATAGCTCTTTACTGCTTTGATCAGTCCCAAACTGCCTACTGATATAAGTTCTTCCATATCAATACCTGTATTGTCAAATCTTTTGGCAATATACACAACTAAGCGCAAATTACGCTCAATTAGTAAATTTCTGGCTACTTCATCACCTTTGTCAAGCGCATCGATAGCTTTTGCCTCTTCCTCACTATTTAGTGGAACCGGTAAACTTACTATGTAGTCAATATTATTTACTTCTTTACGG
>DATFIH010000076.1:0-11222 GCA_035270205.1 Clostridia bacterium
CTCCGCTGTCCGTTCTTCCGCTCCCGTATAATTTTATACTTTGACTTAGCGCTTCGCTTAATTTTGCTTCCAAAACGCCCTGTACGCTAGCTACGTCTTTTTGGCATTGCCAACCTGCAAAGTTTTTGCCAAAATATTCAATCTTTAGGAGAATTTTACGCATATAATCTATCCTATTAAGCCTATCTTTATCAAAATGATAACTGCCAAAAAGCCTAGTGATATCAAAAACGCAATTGCATCACGCATTTTAAAGGTAAGAGTTTTCATCTTAGTACGGTTTTGTGTTGCATTATAACATCTTGCATCTAGCGCTAACGCAAGCTCATCTGCTATGCGGAACGTAGACACAAATAAAGGTATAAGGATTGGCAACAGCGCCTTCGCTCTTTTTATTAAATTGCCTGAGTCAAAACTTGCTCCGCGCGCTTTTTGCGCCATAATTATCTTATTTATTTCTTCCATAAGCGTTGGTATAAACCTAAGCGCAATGCTCATTATTATAGCTACGTCATGTACAGGAAACTTCACAACCTTTAATGGCTTCATCAGGTTTTCCATACCATCGGTAAGGCTCATAGGTGTAGTTGTTAAAGATACCAGACTGGTTCCTATTACCAAAAATATAAGTCGCATTGCCATATAGGATGCAAAAATTGCACCTTCTAAAGTAATTTTTATTTTCCAAAAAGAAAACAATACTTTCCCTTCGGCGTAAAAAAACAGATTAATTATGACGGTAATAATTAATATAAATAAAATCGCTTTTATCGACTTTAGTATACTCAAAACTGGAATTCGGGATGCTGTAATGCAAATTGCTAAAAAAGCAAAGCAAATTGCAAACGCCAAATAAGTTTTGCATAGAAAAATTGCAGCTATATAAATAATGCTAATTATAAGCTTGCTTCTAGGATCAAGTTTATGAACAAATGATTCGGCAGGATAGTATTGACCGAAGGTTATATCTTTTAGCATTTACGATTCCCCAAATAACAAATTAATTTGTTTACCAATTTTTCTTCGGTAATTATATCTTTACCCAAATCTATTCCCCGCTTTGCCAAACCTTTCACAATCTTTACAACGTGTGGTGTGTCTAATCCAATGCTTGCTATATCGCAATCGTAAAACAGCTGAGCTGGTGTTGTATCGTATAAAAGTTTTGACTCGCCTAACACTATCACCCTTTTAGCATAGCGCGCAATCTCGTCCATATTATGGCTTACCATAATAACAGTCTTGTTGTATTGTGTGCGTAAATTACTTATAAGATTTAGCATTTCCTTTTTTCCAGATGGATCAAGTCCTGCAGTAGGCTCATCTAAAACGAGGATATGTGGACTGTAAGCAAGCACGCCGGCTATTGCTACTCTTCTTTTTTGACCACCGCTTATTTCAAGCGGTGAGCGGTCTTTTATTTTATCAAAGTCAAGCCCCACCATTTCAATGGCTTCTTTTGCCAAAGATAATGCTTCTTCTTTGCTCGTGCCAAAATTAAGAGGACCAAACATAACATCATCCAGTACGGTATCAGCAAAAAGCTGATATTCTGGGTATTGGAAAAGCATCCCAATGCCGCTTCTAAGTTTTTTGACATCGGGTTTTTTTTTCGATAAGTCTATATCATATACTTTAAGTTCGCCTGTTTGCAGTTTGATTAGTCCGTTAAAATGTTGGATAAGCGTAGATTTGCCACTTCCTGTCGCTCCCACAATGCCTACAAAATCACCTTCATCGATATTGAAAGTTATATCCTCTAACGCTTGTTTTTCATAAGGTGTTTTTTTGCCGTAAACGTATGAGAGGTTTTTTACTTCAATTGACATATACCCTCCACAAGTTCGTCATCGGTTAGGCTAAGCGGAACATATATCCCTGCATTATTTAATCGGTCGGAAACATAGCTTGCAATAGGAAGTTCTAATTTAGCTTTAATAAGAATATCCTTTTGTGCAAAAATTTCTCTGGGTGTGCCTTGTATAAGCACTTTACCGTCGCCAAGTACTACAACTTGATCTGCATCCAAAGCTTCATCCATATAATGAGTAATCAAAATTACCGTAATATCTTGTTCATTATTTAGCTTTTTAATTGTGTCAAGCACTTCTTTTCTGCCTTTGGGGTCAAGCATGGCAGTGCTTTCATCGAGAATAAGCACCGTTGGTTTCATTGCTAGAATTCCGGCTATAGCAATCCTTTGCTTTTGCCCTCCGCTTAGCTTGAAAGGCGTATGGGTACGGTATTTTTCCATTCCCACTACATTTAAAGCCCAGTCCACACGCTCTATTATTTCTTGACGCGGGACACCTAAATTTTCAGGGCCAAAAGCTATATCGTCTTCAATAATGGACGCTACCATTTGATTGTCAGGATTTTGAAAAACAAGACCAACTTTACTTCTTATTTCGTAAATATGTTCTTCCTCTTTTGTATTGATTCCATTTACAAAAATTTCGCCTTCATCAGGTATTATAAAACCATTGCACATTTTTGCCAACGTCGATTTACCGCTGCCGTTATGTCCTAAAAACACTACAAAAGAACCCTTATTAATATCAAGGGTTACTCCGTTTACAGCTTCAGTTGCTCCGTCTTCCGTAATGTAGGAATAACTGACATTCTTTATTTCAATGATTTTTTCCATAGAGTAATTTTATCACATAGTTTAGTATTTGGCAATTATATCAAACTATAATAAAAAAGACCGCCTAATTAGTATTAAACGGTCTTAAAATTAATTAAACACTTAAATTATGCTTTTCTTTGCGCTATTTCAGCTACAGCCATAGCTTGCTTTGATTCATCAAAATTATAGAAGAATAACGGAATTGCGGTAAGTACCATACTTATAGCCGGAATCAAAACCGAAACGATAAACAAGATATTAAGTCCTGTAGGATTGGTTTCTAAGCTAAAAGTAGTTGCGTCTGCCGCATTTATTGCCGCCCAGCCAAGACCAAAACAGGAAACTGCTGCTCCGATTGCCATACCGATTTTATTGATAAAAGTCTGCATTGCAAAACATATTCCTTCGGCTCGCACACCTTCTTTCCATTCTAAATAATCGACAGAGTCTGCTATCATAGCATAAGTTATTATGTTGCTAAAGCCCTGCGGTATTCCTAGCAAAACAAGTCCTATAAGGTTTATAACAAGCCCTGTCTGTGTTCTCCATCCGCTGAAAAACATAACAAACATAACCAATCCGCCAAAAATGTGTGACCATATATAGGTATTGCGTTTGCCCCATTTCCTAGTACACCATGGCACAAGTAACGACGCAATCAGTCCGCCTGGGACTACTGCAAGTGTGATTATTGTAAACAAACCTGTTCCTTGCCAACCCATAAAATTAACGTTCATTGCACTAAGATTGTATTGTGCAAAATATATACCACTATACATATATAGTCCTTTTCCGCTTCCCAAAATACCCGAAAGCACAATTAGCATAAGTGGTTTGTTTTTAAACGCAAGTTTTAAATTATCTTTTAATGAGCGAACTTCGCCCTCAGTGTAAAATCTTTCTTTGGTATTTTTAAATCCTATAAAAAATGTAGGAGTTGCGATTAGTACTATAATAATGGTTAACCACCAATAGTTTGCCCTTAAAGCTGCCGCTGCATTTGCTTCTTGACCAAGCATTACCGAACCGGATCCGTCTGTAAAGTCCTTGATCCAAAAACCTGAAATATTTGGTACAAGTATAGATATTATACCGCCGCCAAGTGTACAAAAAAGTCTTGCTACGGTAAGCATAGTTCCCCTTTGATTAGTGTCACTTGTCATAGCTGTTGCAAGTCCCCAGTAAGGTACATCAACTATTGTATATAAAACACTCCATATAAGGTATAAAATTGCCATTATCCATATCGTTGCAGTTGTATTGGGCGGCAGTGGTAAAAACAGAGTAACTGTAGATATCGCAATCGGTATAGGCATCCACAGTAAATATGGACGACATTTTCCATGTTTTGTACGCGTTCTATCTATTATACTACCCATAATTGGATCATTTGTTGCGTCAAAAATTCTGACGACCAACATAATAATACCAACGGAAAACGGAGCCATTAGTAAACCGTTGGTAAAATAATAACTGATATATGCTCCAACTAAGCCACAAATGAGATTTTGTCCCAAGCCTGCTATGCTATAAGAAATAGCTTCTTTTGGCTGCATTCCTTCTTTATCATTAGGATCTGTGCCGAATATCTTATGTAGTATTCCTTTCATTTTGCTCCTTTTTTAGTATTTAGTTACGCCCATCTATTATGCTTACGTATGCTTCTTTTAATTGATTTTTTTGCTGTTTTTCTATATCCTATAAATATTAAATAAAATACTATTATGATGCCTGCTGCAACACCTATGCCAATAATGAGCGAACTTGTATCTTTAGCATAAGCCGAAACTGATTTTACAATAGCAAATTCGGTAACGCCGTTGCTTTCAAAAACCACGTATCCATTTTTATAATCGTGTTGAAGCTCGAAAAATTCGCCATCAATTATAGCAAGTACCCTTATTTTTGTATTGATATTCACACCGTCCAGTTTAATTTTAACTTCGGCATTTCCGTTTATTTCCTGTCTATTACTATCTACTAAAAGAAAATAATTATAAATTCCCAATATATTTTCTTTGGTATCTTCATTGTTTATAAGCGCGCTATTGTATGCGTTAATTGTATCAACATTGTTGTTTTGCAACAGCATAAGCGTTGCTCTTGGATCAAAGCCTGTAAGGTTGTCGCCAAGCATTGTTACTGTTGCTGACATTTTGTTGTTGGAAGCGGAAACGCTTAATGACGAAACCGTAAGAACCGCATCTAAGATAAGGTCATAATAATTATTCTTAGTCACTGTGGCAGTTATTGGATATCTTCCAATATCTACGATGTCATAATTGTTGTAAGCAACTGCTAGTTCGCCCCACACGTTTTTATCATATGATATTTCCAACGAATGCCTAAGACCATCGTATAAAAAGTTTGCATCTTGCAGCGTTATGCCATTAAGCGTTGCTGGGCTGACGGTGTAAATACCTTTTATAAATATAAATTTATAATTATCAGAATACGGTAACGAGGCGCTCAAAATATCATAATCGCCCACATCAGAATCTTCTGTGACTGAATGTGTCAAGGTTATATATTCGGAATAATAATCGCCGTCGTTTGCAATATGGAAACCTGTAATGGTATAAGAAAGCGGTGACAACGGTTGACCGTATATGCTTGTTGCGTTATTGGCGCTTATATCAATTTTGGCTCTAGCAATATCCATAAAGCCATTTACGGTCTTTATTGAATACTTGTTTGACAAGCTTTCATCAATACTTCCAAGGGAAAGAAGTAGCACATAACGACCAACTGTAGAGTTCGTTTTTGCCTGTTCAACTATTTGCGCCGCTTGCAAAATAAGCTCGGTGTCAGCAGTGTCAAAATTGCCCTTTATATCGTATACTATTTCGTATTCAGCAAAGCCGTAGTCTTTGGAAAAATCAATTGCTTCTATCGTAATTTCAGCACGATTTACAAAAATATTAACAGTTTCGTTTTGCACAATTATTTCATAATTAGTGTTGTTTAAAACTTCAATGTAGTTGGCATAGCTATCGTTAAATCCAACAACGTAGGCCGTTTCTTTATGTTGCCATTGGTTTAATTGTAATTCGCTATGCATAACAAAACTAATATTTGTTGCGGAAAACTCACTTGTGTTAAGCTGTAATTCTCTTGTACCCTTAACCAAGGTAATTCTTGCATAGTCTTTAATGTCAATTTCGGAATGATAGTCCATCGTTATATCGCTTATATCAACCTCTAACACTGCTTTTTCTGCAGTAAGCGGAACGTTTATATCGTTATATTCGCCCAAATATTTCTCACTGGGTACAAAATTGTACAAATAATTGTGCAAGCCTGCGCTTAGCGTACCGCTCTTTCTTGTATATGTTCCGTTAATTTCTTCATCATCAAAAAGCGCGCTACCCGAAACTTGAGGTATTTCATCGCCATAATATAAAGCATCTGCATAGCTTATATCGTTGTTTGCCAATATCAAGCTATCCACAATAAGTATATTGATGGTCACGGGCGTTGCCGCTAAGTAAACACTATTTCCGTTTTGTCTTACAGTAATTGATACCAAGCCCTCTTCTCTTGCGGTGTAAACACCTTGGGCATAGGTCATTTTTGTTCCTGTATTGCGTTCATAAGTTAATGGTAGTCCGGTTAAATAATCAGTTACGCCAACCTTAGACTGTGATACCGCATTGGGTGAAAATCTACCGCCTATTGCCATTACGTAATAAATCCCGTCACCGTCATCGTGCTCAAACAAATTGTCTATATTAAACGTAAGCGACTGAGCTTTCTTTTCTCCGGTTATTTGAATTACTATTATCGCATAGTCCTCTGCAAGTTGGTAGTTATCTTCATTGAAAGCTATCTCTACTCGTATATAGAATACTCCCATATAAGACTCTGTATTAAAATCCCCTATTTCGTCTTGCCCGTTTTGTGCTGCTTCTTTGGAATAATAGTAAGAAACGTACAAATCTATATCGGCAGGATTAGTTTTAATCAAAGGTATACTTTGCCCTGTAAGTACGTGAAAAAATTCATCTTGTACCGTGACTTCAACTTGCAAAATTTCTCCAAACAACGTTATATCATTTACCGTATAGCTATTTATAACTTCAGAATAAATCGGATTTTTGCTACAAAGTATAAATCCTGTTACATCAACTTCCTTTATACCAGCATTGGCATTGGCATATTCGGCAAGAGTATACTGAAGCTCAAAATTTGCGTTATCTGACATTATTGCTTGGTCTGCAGCAACTACACCCGAATTAAACACAACGCTAATAATATCAACGTTTGCACTAAGCGTAGCATCATATTTTTTACTTACAACCTGTATGTTGGACAAATCTAAATCAATATCCAACTTCTTAGGAACTATCCTACCAAAAACAAGGCCTTGTGGTGTATAAATATCAACATTAAAGCGGTCAAAACAAGTTAGATCAACAATTGTAAGGCTGACGGGCACAGCGTCACCAGCAAAAACGCTGTCAAAGGTCGCTTCAATGCTTTCTAAAGAAAAACTATCGTCTTTGGGCACTCCTAAAAACTCTAATGGAGCCGATTTAAGCGAATTATAACGAGCAATTATATCGCTTGTGTTTATGCTTGCGATGTTAAGTCCGTCATATTGTTTGTCTCCAATTGTTAATATTGTGTTGTTGTCTTGGTCGATATTATTTATAAGCTTAAGATTTATTTTTTCTATGGTGGCATAAGTTCTTTCCACCGTTGCGCCTTCTTGCAATATGTAATTACCACCAAATGTTGCCTTGTCAAATACAACGTAGGTATAGCCTGTTGAGCAAGCAAATTTAAGATTGTCCAACGTTAATGAGGTATCATTAATTTCTTCGGCACCACTTTTAAAAATAAAACTTGTAGCCGCCGCATCATACACGTTGGTCGTTCCGTCATATGCACGATTCGAAATCGCACCGTTATTATTGATTGCAGTTATTTCCTTGGGCTTAATAATGAGCGCAATTGTTTTGACAAGTTGATCTTCTATATAAATATTGGCGGAGTATGAACCTGCGTCCTTTGGCGCTTGGTCAAGTAAAGTGTTGTGTTTATAATACCTTACCACACTTTGCTTTCCGCTCAAGTTTTCAAATGTTACCGTCTTTGCTGTTCCGTCATAGATGTACGTTTGAATCGGATTGCCGGTATTCAATAAATAATTGGAATTAGTATTGAGCGCAATTGTCTGTTCAAATTCCTCAAAATGCATACTCGTTGTAACTGAAATTGATGTTGAATAAGGTCTACTAAAAGGTTGAGTGTATGATATTGCGCCAACTTTATTGTTAATTATATCGCCAGACGAATTATAAAGGCTTACGTGGTTTATGTTCACCCCGTCTTCTGTCGCGAAATAATCGACCTCCGCTCTTGCTATATTGCCTTTTGTAATAGAAAATTGCAACTCGTTAATATCCACAATCACGTTATCGACGTTATAAATAAGTATTATAAGCGTATATGAACCAATCTCTATGCTTTCTTTGAGTCGATAGGAAGAATTTAGCACAATCTCTTGAATGTTGTATTCATAATCTGGCACGCTACAACTTACCGTATATGATGGCAATTGCTTGTTTCCTGTATATAATAACGGGTTTGTGTCGTCACGTTCAACAGTGAACGAAGGCAATGGCTCATCACGTAAAGTTTTTGGGGATAATTGGAAATTCTTAAGATAAATTCCATAGCCTGTGCTGACAGAATTGTATATTTTTAAATCAAAGCGCAAAAAACGCACTTCGTTTGTTATATCAAAAGATACATTTATAAAGTTGTCTTCATTGTCGTTGAATACCCTATCTACACCACCTATTTTTTCATACTTTTCACCGTCGTTGCTTGCATACACTAAAATATTGTTGGCGAGAGCCCTTGTCGCAAGGGAAAAATAATCAAAACTTAAACTATATACGTTATGAGTAGAATTTAGACTAAGTTCGGGCGTAGTAAGACTTGCTGTAGATGAATATTTGTCATCGCTTGCATACCTGTCAAAGTAGATACAACTTTCTTCATTATAATTAACTTTGCTAACGCTATAAAATTCGGGATAAGCAGTGTATATATCCCATTCGCCTATACCTAAATCGCTTATAATTCCGTCACAATTAGCATAATATTGGTCTAGAAATACGGAAGATGGTCTAGATGCAAAATTAATGTTTTGTGCATTATTGTTTGCTTCGTCAAAATTTAAGGCGTTTACTGCGAACAAACTCGCTATAACAAACGTCACAACTATTGCAATTAATATTAAGCTTTTATACTTGCGTTTTAACATAATGCTCCACAAACATAGGTAATTTATTATATCATAATAAAATAAAACTTACAAGGGGCTATGTTTTTTCTACTGGTTGTTTTTTAGTAAAATATAACCTTAATTTATCACCAAAATTTATAATTTTTTTGCAAATTGAGCAAACGTTATTACCATATAAAAAAGACAGACTCGAGCCTGTCTTTTTTGGTTTGTTTAAAATATGATTGTTTTACGACTGCTACAGCTTTATATAGCTCTAACAAATCCCATATGTCGTCTTGTAGTCCTTCTAGGTTCCCGTTACGACTGCTACAGCTTTATATAGCTCTAACAAATCCCATATGTCGGCTTGTAGTCCTTCTAGGTTACCATACTTTTTGTCGTAAACGAAGTTGCTTTCTTCGTCCTCTACATACGTATAAATGATAGCCTCTTCTGTGCTGCCTTCAAGATCAATTTTCTTTGTTCCGTCAGACCATTTTTCAATAACTCTGTAGTCATCATCAGTGGTTTCAGTATAAGTGGTCAATTCTTTTGCATTTTCTACTACGATGTCTGTTCCCACATCGTCAATATCAACAATCTTCATATAACCATTGATACCAACATACTTCGTAGCTTGTGAATTGGTTTTGCCCCAAATCTCGATCCCACCATTGAGTCCTTCACCTTTATTACAGGTAATCTTAACGGTTACACCGCTATTGATAAATTCTGCAAGATAATTATCAGTGGTTCCGACAAATCCAAATAGCTCTTCCATTACAAGATTTGCATAGTATACAGCGGTAAACTCATCGTCATCTGTATTTTCAATTCCATCGAGACCGTTAGCAAATTCTAAAGCTTCGTTATGTGCTGATTTAGCTGCTTCGAATTCTGCCTCTGCTCCTTCTGCGTCGGGATCAGATAGATATGTGTTTTTAGCTATTAGCAGTATGTTGTCAAGCTTTTCTATTGCTGCTTTATAACGCTGAGCTTCAGCGCCTAAATTGTCACTGCTTGATATTGCCAAAATAGCTAGATATTTGTTCGCCTTTCCTGCTAAAAATTCTATCGTGATATCATTGGGCACACCAGCTGTCTTGCCTTTGCAACCAAATAGATTTACGATATCAAGCAAGTCATTGTCAACTCCGTCTTTAGTAAGAACTAAGTTTCCTATCCAAGCTTCTTTGTCAGCAACATCTCCCCATTTTTTATCTTCATAAATTATGCTCAAAACTTTTTCCTTATTGGTGGTCCAAGCATTCTTTACTTCGTTAAAAGCATCAAGATATCCCGTTGTTTTGATTTCAAATCTAACATAATCGCCAAATTTTTCTTTAACAGCTGTTAACATTTCAGTCGCAGTAGGATCCACTCTAACTTCATTTTCTACTTTAAGAGCGCTAACGTTCCCGCCTAGCATCTCATATATTTTTTGTAAAATAGATAAAGATTCTCCTGAAGTTGCGGCAGCTTGCTGTGCTACAGGTGTTGCTTTGGCAGATGCTTGCCACTTAACTAATTTGTTATGCATAGCTGTATACATCTCTGCTTTCGCACTATAAACTGTACCGTTTGTCGGCGCTGATCCACCTAAGGCTTCAAATACATTGTTAAGATCAAAATAAGCCTTTTGTCCATTATAGAATCCTTTTGCGATGCCTTCAGATTCTCCGTTTCTAACTGTCAATGTTCCGTTGCCTAGCACGCTGGAAGTTGTTGCCATGTTGCCGGTCACGTTAAATTTAAGATCTGCGCTAACAGCTTTTTGTGACATTTCTGCGCCAACTCCTAGTTGTAAGCTCTTTGTAACATATTCTGGTTTTGCAATTGTTGCTGTTTTTGTTGTGCTGAACGTGTTTAAATCAATAAAGAGTTTAGCATATTTGCCAGCATTGTCACCAGCATCAGTTACACCTGTATAGTCAATACCAAGGTTTATTGAGCTTATAACTTCGTCTGTTATGCCTGCCTCAACAAATATTGTTGGGAATACAAAACTCTTTCCGGTTAAATAATCAAACCCCTTTCCATCAGCACCAGGCATTATTGTGTTAATAACAGTATCTACAACTGATTCAAGATTTTTACCTTCAATTGCAAGACCGTAAATAATACCTATTATTGATTTAGCTTGTCCAGAGTCAATTACCAATTTGTTTATGTTGTTGGTTTTTGTAATCGAAATAAGCGAACTTAAATCCAATCCGCCTAGCTGATCAACCATGTCTTGCAAGCTTTCAGCAAGTTTGTCAAAATCGATATCAATGTTGATTTTTGCAAGGTTATACATAAGAACGTCCATGATAATATTGATATCATCGACAATCGCTGTAAGGTCTGCGC
>DATFIH010000077.1:0-5860 GCA_035270205.1 Clostridia bacterium
TGAAATGGGTTTTGCTAAAGAAGTAGGGACAAGGATATTGTTTATGGATGAAGGCAAAATAGCAGCGCAAGGTACGCCTGATGAAATATTCAATCATCCAAAAAATCCAAGACTAGTAGAATTTTTAAGTAAAGTATTATAATAAAATACTTGCCAAATAGTTGTTTTTATGTTAGATTATATCGTAGCCGCATAATATAGGGTTTATAAGTGTATTTTACCACCCTAGTTAGCGAGTCTTCAAAAGGAGGTTATGTTTATGTACGCAATCATTGTTACCGGCGGAAAGCAATACAAAGTAGAGCAAGGCGATATTTTAAAAGTTGAGCTTTTGAAAGCAGAAGTCGGAGCCCAAGTTAAGCTTGATGTTATCATGCTTAATAAAGATGGAAAGGTAGAGGTAGGTAATCCTATTGCTAACGCTTACGCTGAAGCTGATGTTGTTGCTGACGGAAAAGGTCCTAAAATTAACATTTTTAAATATAAATCTAAGAAAAATGTTAGAAAAAGACAAGGACATCGTCAACCATATACGAAAATTAAAATTACCAATATTGTTGGCTAATTTATGATCAGTATTATAATAAGCAAAGGGACACAAGGCATAGAAGCAGTGGAAATTAAAGGTCACTCGGGATATGCCAAAAGCGGTAAGGATATTGTGTGCAGCGCGGTAAGTGCAATTACACAAACCGCCTTACTAGGCTTAAAAGAAGTGTCAACCCGTGAAGTCGATTTTACTATAAATAATGAAGTTGGTTATCTTAAGTTTTCAGTTCCGCAATTTTCAAGCGAGATAGAAAAAATTAAGCAACAAACTGTATTAGAAACAATGGTAATAGGACTTAGGGATATTCAAAAAGGCTATGACGCCTTTGTCAAAGTGGAGGTAAGATAAAATGTTTATGAATATTCAATTGTTTGCCCACAAGAAAGGTATGGGAAGCTCCAGAAATGGACGTGACAGCAAGGCAAAAAGACTTGGACCAAAGAAAAGCGACGGAGAAAAATGCTTAGCAGGCAATATCTTAGTTAAGCAAAGAGGGACCAAATTTCATGCCGGCAATAACGTAGGAATCGGAAGTGATGATACCTTATTTGCTAAGCTGGATGGAGTTGTCCGTTTTGAAGAAGGCGGAACAAGAAACAAAAGATATAAAAAAGTAAGCGTATACGCAGCTGAATAATAAGTAGTTTGGGCAAAGGGAACTTTGCCCATTATATACTAAATGATATATTATACAGAACCCGATAAAATAATAGTTAGCGACACCTCGCAATTTGATATAGAGCATATATTGGATTGTGGGCAGGTTTTCAGGTACCGAAAGGTGGATGATTGCTATACTGTTTTTGCAAAAAACACAAATTGCCTATTGCATAGGGAAAATGGCTGTGTTATAATAAAAACAAACTTTATTGATTTTTTTGTTAATTACTTTGATCTTAATAGAGATTATGGTAAAATTAAAGAAGAATTAAGAGAGTTTGAAGGCCTTAGCGAAGCGATAGATTTCGGTAGCGGAATAAGATTGCTTAACCAAGACCCGTTGGAAATGATAATTTCATTTATTATTTCTGCCAACAATAACATACCTCGAATAAAGATGATTATTGAGAGGATTTGTGAACAGCTGGGCGAAAATAAAGGAACTTATTATGCTTTTCCAACGCTAGGTGAACTAGAAAGTGCCGACGAAAACTTTTTCAGGGCGATTGGAGCAGGTTATAGAGCGAAATATCTTGTAAAGGTATGTAAAGAGCTTAGAAACTTTGACCTTGAAGAAATAGTATCGTTAGATACCGATGCGGCAAGAAAAAGGCTTATTGCTCTTACAGGGGTTGGCAGAAAGGTCGCGGATTGCATTTTGCTATTTGCATATAAAAAGACCGATTTGTTTCCTTTGGATACATGGACTAAGAAAGTCTATGCCAATCTTTGCTTTGAAGATACTTGCAATGTTGACGTAATGAGTAAAAATTTAGTCGACAGGTATAAGTATTTAAGCGGATATGCACAACAATATTTATATTATTACTATAGGTCTTTAAAAATTGATTAACCTAGGGAGGATTGAAGATGAATAAACCAAAAATAGTTTTGCTTGTTGACTTAGCAAGTTTGAAAGTTTCTTGTGAAGGTTTTAAAAAACTTATTGCAGAAATAGAAGTAAAATTCGAGGTTTCGGGCGTAAAGTTTTATGGATACGTTGCAAAACGTAATCGCGATTTTAATGAATATACCGATGCTAAGGGTTATTACAAAGAAACTGCGTTTGCATCGCGTAGAAGAAATAAACTTGATTCGCAACAGATTATTGAAGCGACACTACTTGGTGAAAGTTCTACCGTTGATTCGGTAGCATTTGCAGTAGGTGACGGCGATATACTTCCTATAGTTTCTTATTTGAAATTAAAAGGCAAAGACGTTTACGAAATTGGTGTGGAGGAAAACACATATTCTGAAGCATTTACAGGCTTTATTCCTGTTAACGTAGCTTATTTGCGTGAAGGTTATGCATCTCCATCAACCAAAAAGGCTGTCGTTAAGAAAGCTCCCAAAGTTATCACACCTGCTCCAGTGCAAGCGCCGGCAGCAGCAACAGATGAGAGCAAATACGTAGCAGAAGTTAAAAAAGTCCTTAGCGGAAGTTCCATACTTGCAAAGTATAGAAGATAGTATTTATAATATAATTTTTAAAAATACAAATCAAAGCGGAGCTGGCAAGCTCCGCTTTGATTTTGTAAATAGTCTTATACAAACGTGTTACTAACAAAATATTTCTTTTAGGTAGTGATTATTATAGGTATGCAAAGTAAATTTCAACATATTAATTAACTTACAGTAAATAAACAGTAAATGATATTGCATTATTTGACGTAACAGTATACAATGTATTTTGTCTAATGATAAACAAAAATAGTTTCGGGGGAGGAAATTTTGCAAATGGAGAAAATTGCAATTATAGATTTAGGCTCCAACACGGCAAGAATTGTTATAGTTAACATACTAGAAGGCGGTTATTTCAATGTTATTGATGAACTAAAAGAGCCTGTAAGACTTGCTAAGGATATGGAGATAGACGGTTTTTTAAGACCTTTACGCGTACAACAAATGGTACAAACTTTAAAGACTTTTAAAAATTTATTTGAAAGCCACAAGGTTAGCAGAGTTTTTGCTTATGGCACAGCTGCAATTCGGAGAGCAAAAAATCAAAAGAGTTTCATCGATGAAGTTTTGGGAAGTTGCGGTATAAAATTGACAGTGCTTAGCCAAGAGGAAGAAGCAGGACTTGTTTATACGGGCGTAATAAATTCGATGGATGTTCCCAAAGGGCTTATCGTTGATATAGGAGGCGGTTCGGTTAAACTTATTTGTTATAATCGGCGTGTACTTATCGCACAAGATACTTTGCCATTTGGAGTGGTTACGCTTACGGAAAAATTTGCTGATGCAAGTTCTAATCCTATTGAAAGAAGCCGAATGATAGAAGAATATGTCACAGAGTATTTAAGCGGTATCGAGTGGTTTAAAAATATTGATCCCGACGCTCAATTGATTTGCGTAGGCGGATCTATGCGTAACGTAGGTAAAATAAGCCGCAGATTTAAAAAATACCCTTTAGATATGGCGCATAATTACCATATAGGTTGGACCGAATTTGAAAATATTTATAATACTATCAGACCGCTTGATATGGATAAAGCATCAAGAATTAGAGGACTTTCCAGTTCTAGAGCAGACATATTGCCGGCAGCTTTAAGCTGTATGAAAGCAATTCAAAACAGTAGTAATTTCAACGAGATTATTATTTCGGGAGCTGGGCTTAGAGAAGGAGCGATGTTCCGTTATGCTGTGCCCACCACCTTGGAAAAACCAATAGGAGATATCCTAGGTCATAGCATATATACAATGTTGCATAATTTTAATATGAATATACAACATTCCGAACATGTTTTCGATATTTCTTTGCAGTTGTACAGACAATTAAAAGTGCTTCACAAATTGCCGAGAAGTTACGTAAAGGTTTTACGAGTAGCTGCGCAACTTCATGATATAGGTAGCTCTTTTAAATTTTATGACCATCCAAAACATTCTTTTTATTTGATATTGAATAGCAATTTGTATGGTATACCGCAAAAAGATTTGGTACTTGCCGCGCTTGTTGCAAGCAGACACGGAGCTATACCTTTTGACGGCATTGAAGTACAACAGTATTTGTCGATGCTATCAGACGAAGATAGGGAAGCTGTAAAAAAGCTGGGCGTAATAGTAAGAATTGCCGAATGCTTCGACCGTAGTATGGGCGGTGTAATTACTAGTCTAACTTGCGATATCCTTGGCGATAGCGTAATATTAAAAACCGAAGCTACGTCAGACCGTACGCTAGAAATAAAAGACGCGCTTAATGCCGTACCGGAATTTAGGCACGCTTTCAAGAAAAACTTAGAGATTTTATAAAAATTGTATAAATGAAAAAAATGCTAATTCTAGCTTCTTCTTCTCCACGTAGGAAGATGCTTTTGCATAAAATAACCGATGATTTTGAAATTATCGAGCCGAATGCTGAGGAGAAAGAGGCTGGTGATCCCAGTCAAAGTGCACAAAATAATGCAATTATTAAGGGCAAATCTATAAAAAACGACGCTTTGGGACTGATTGCTTGCGATACTATAGTAGCGTTAGACGGCGTTATTTATGGCAAACCTAAAACGAAGCAAAAAGCGTGTGAAATGCTTAAAAAATTGAGCGGCTCAACGCACAGCGTTTTTAGTGGAGTTTATATAAAAATAGCAGATAAAGAATTTGCATTTACCGAAGAAAGCTTTGTAAAAATCAAGGAACTTTCTCAAGAAGAAATAGAATTTTATGTTGAGAAATATTCCCCTTTGGACAAAGCAGGAGCTTACGGTATTCAGGATAATTTTTTAGTGGAAACGTATACTGGAGATTATGATAACATTATGGGTTTACCCACAAATAGAATACGAGAGATATTAAGGGAGTACATTAATGTCAAAGATTAAGGTCGTTTGTGATTTTGGCTCAACTTATTTTTCGCTTTACAGTGATAACAAGTTGCTTTTACGCATCCCTAGCGCCGTTATAATTAAAAGGAGTTTGCATCCTAGCGTAATCTTTTATGGAGAGGACGCATTAAAAAGGCAAAATCTAGTTACCGAAGAAGAAATGTTTGTAAAACCTATTCAAAATGGCGCGATTGCACATTTTGAGGGTGTAAGGCTACTAATAAAAGAATCTTTTCGTAGTATATTTAAATATTCAACAAATATGGAAATTTGCGTTCTCATAAGCTGTGGATTGGAAATATCACAAAAAAGAGAAATTGAGAAAGCATTTGTAAATTGCGGTTACAGCAATATCTATCTTATGGAAAGCGTAATTGCGCTTGCTCCTGTTGTTGAAAAATACGGCACGGAAGTTGTTGCAATAATAGGCGGAGATATGGTGGAGCTGGCAATACTTAACGGCAGAAAAATAGTGTCCGCATATTCACTTGATATGGGCGGAAATTCAATAAACCATAAGATAGCTGAACACATAGCTGACCTTTATAAGCTTGACATAAGCAATCAAGAAAGTGAAGCGATTAAAGTGAATCTAGGCTCGCTCTTTACCCGTGACACATCGTCATATAGTTTAACGGGTAGAGATATTTTGACAGGTAAACCAAAAAAACTTGTCATTTCAGCTAAAGAAGTTTATGAGCAAGTTATTTACGTATTTACGAGAATTATTAAGCTTTTTGACGGCGCATTGACGGTAGCTCCCGCATCGTGTGTGCAAAATATAGAAAGTAAAGGCATATTTTTAGCTGGGGGCGGCGCTGCAATACTC
>DATFIH010000078.1:0-3511 GCA_035270205.1 Clostridia bacterium
ACCATATAAGTATGAAAAACAACTATAATAAAATGGTAATTAACCTATTGACTTGTAAAAAAAATATGTTTAAGAGTTACTTAATAAAATCTACACTTTTTTATAATTGAATTTAATAAACGGTGATAAAGCTATTGCTATTATTATATACAATGCCGTTAAAACACCCATAGCGTTCATATTAAGCGTTGCGCTAGGCAATCTGCTTATTGCTTCCGTTACCACTCTTAAAAGTGTAATTGGATAGCTTATAACTTTGTTTAGCACACCAATTTTGGGATATATAAAACTTAAAATGAGAATTGGCATTAACGCTGTATAAATAAACGTAACCAATGGCAACATTAATAAATTGCTGACAAGCTGGTAAATAGCAAAAGAATTAAAAATGTTACAAGCTACGGGTAGCAAAAACACATTGGCGCTAATAGTTGCCGCTACCGAACTTGCCAAGTAAATTCTTGCTTTGTTATAGCTCTTTCCTTGCAAAAAACGTTTTATAGGTCGATAAAAGCAGACCATACCGAGAATTGCCGCTACGCTCATAATAAAACTGATATCGAAAAGTTCTTTAGGATTTAGTATTACTATTACCAACACAGATAGACTTAGCGTATTTAAAGGGTCGTTTTTTCTATAAAGTACAACGCTTAATAGATAAATCAGACTCATTATTGCCGCTCGCTTAACACCCGAAGGGAAACCCGTTAAAAGTCCATAACAACTTAGCAAAACCGCAATCACGACCAATCGTATTACCGCTTTTATTTTTAGCTTTTTTCCTAAGAAAATCAATAAAGCTACCAAAAAGCCAACGTGCAAGCCACTTACTGAGAAGATGTGCGACAAACCAGTCGCGCGCATAACGTCATTGTCGTATTCCGTTATGTAATTCATATCGCCAAAAACAAGACTTATAGCAATTCCGCCCTCTTCCCTTGGCATATTTTGAAGGATGCTTTGTGTCAACCTGCCCCGAATTTTTTGGATAGTAGTTTGCTCGCCATCAGAAATTTCTATATTCTTTGGATTGGTTATTTCGTAAAAAATCTTATCGTTATACCTTGACATTGCGTACGTGTCAAATATATCTACTTCGTTTGTTGCAACTTTACCATAAAACTTTACGTTGTCTCCAACTTTCGCATTTTTCAAACCGTATATTGGCGCGATTAATCTTCCTTTATAGCTCTCATCGTCAAAGCTTAATGAGTCCAAAATTACATAATCGCCTTTTTTTTCGTAAATCTTTCCTTCTACACTAACTTGCGTGTCTACAAAGTGAGAAAAATTAATTAGATTATCTATCTTAAAACTAACTATACCTATCACAAAAAAGAGTATAAGAAAGCAAATAATTTTTCTTTTGAATATTATAGACATAAAAATACCCATAGCAACTAGCGCTATGGGTACAACTATCAAAAATAGATTGTTATTGTACACTAATCCACCGACCGTTACGCCTAAAAGCAGGCTAATTGTTATAAAAGTCAACGGGCGGTAATTGGTGATTTTCATTTGTTATCTGCCAGGGCAAAATAGTCTGCAATAGTCTGCTTTTGCTTTTTCAATAGTAGCTATGGCAGTTTCACGGTTATGTACAGTTATGTCTGCAGTACGCTTTCCTTCCAGCTCTTTATAAACTGTAAAGAAATGGCATATTTCATCCATAATGTGCGTGGGAAGCTGCTCTATATCGGTATAACCGTTATAGCTTGGCTCTTTAAACGGTATAGCTATTATTTTCTCGTCGCCATAACCTTCATCGACCATCTTTATCATACCAATTGGATAACAACGACAAGTTGACATCGGGAGTATTTGTTCCGAACAAAGCACAAGCACGTCGAGCGGGTCCATATCGTCACTATACGTTCTTGGTATAAAACCATAGTTGTTCGGATAGTGAGTAGAAGTATACAATATTCTATCTAGTATAAGCAACCCCGTTTGTTTGTCTAGTTCGTACTTGTTTTTACTGCCTTTAGATATTTCAATAACTGCAATAAAATCTTCGGGGTTAATTCTATCCCCGTTAATATCGTGCCATACGTTCATTTATAGTCTCCTTACATTAAGCAAATAAATGATGCTATACAAATTTGCGCCGCATAATAGAATACGTGGTTAATAATGCAAAGCAGCTTGTTTTTCTTTTGACCGCCAAAATACATTTGTGTAAGAACAATATCACTAAGCAAGAATAGTACCATACCAATAGCCAATTGTAGCATAACGGTATTTTTCATAACTATACAAAGGGCAATTGTAAACACGCTCATAAATGTTAACATAAACGCATAAACAATCGAATGTACCATAAACTTGCCAAAATCAAATTTTAAAACGAACTTGCCAGCTAGCATTATTGCTGCTGTTAAAACTACGGCTATTGCTATGCAAATTCCAAAAAGCGCACCTGTTAAAAAAGCAGATGTGCTTAAGAAAGCTAAAATTGCAAGAAAATAAAAAATATGGCCTATACCAAAGCTGACCATTCCGCCGGTAAGATATATCCCTTCTTCCTTAGAGCCATCATAAACGACTTTAAGATCTAGCACTATGTCACCGATAAGTCCCATAATAAGACCTAACACAACAAAAGACGCCGCCAAAACATTATCTACATCTTGAGTTAATCCAAGGATGCCTACCAAAATAAACCCTAGGCTTGCAAGAGCCTTGGTAAACATAGCGATAACGCCACCTTGTACATTTTTTGATCCGAAAGAAACTCTAACGATAAGAAATAGTACGGCAAGAACACTTGCAGCTATCATCATAAGAATAATAGTCATATTTTCATCCCAAGTCATAAAATACCTCCACTAGGAAAAATTATTTCTTTTTTTATTGTATCACCATTTACAAATAATGTAAATACGTTTGGGGTTAATTATTCGCATTAAAACAAGCAAAAGTTAATTTTATTAGGATATTTGTTCATTTTTCAGCAAATTTTCATAATAAGAAAAATCTACTTTACCCATTTTGTTCAATTTTATGCTATCCACTTGTTCAAAATTACTCGGAACTGCATATTTCATAATATTTTTTTGGACAACATCTGCAATTAGTGTTTGTAATTTTGCATTTAAAATCATACCACTTTTAAGTTCGATATATGCTTTTGTTCTTGCCTTGCCATTGTCTAGGTACCTTGCAATGCAAACTCCATTGACACCCTCAATACTGGCAATCAGCGACTCCACTTCTTGCGGAAAAATATTAATACCACCAATTATTACTATCCTTTTTAACCTGTCCTTAATATAAAGATAGCCTTCGTCATCTAAATACCCGACATCGCCCGTGTGCAAATAACTTTTACCGTCAATTGTACTAAAGTGTGGGCTTGCACTATCAAAATATCCATTCATAACAGACGGACTCGAAACGCAAATTTCGCCCAATTCTAAATTAGTCGCAACTTTTCCTTCTTTTATAATTGCTATGTCAATATTAGGCATAGGTAACCCTTGCGAATTATTCTTTTCCGGATTTATAT
>DATFIH010000079.1:0-2701 GCA_035270205.1 Clostridia bacterium
TCATTAATTTGATTGTAATAAACTTTACAAAATGGAATTTCTTTGATATGCTTATACCGGCGGAAAAGATAATTCCCGAAGTTCCTGCATTGAAGCCCAACTATAGGGGGGATGCGCAAGGAATTTTGCTCACAAAAGAAGAATTATCCAATATTACCGCCAAGGTAAAAAACCTTGCAAGTTTGCCAAAGGTTGAAAGCAAACAGATATTAAAACTTATCATTGATACCGTTAACGGGTCAACACCACTAATGGCAGAAATAAACAACAGAGGAATACTTGAAGGATTATTAAGTTATGGTTGATTTAAAGAAAATTGAAGTTTTTTTGTTTGATATGGACGGTACGCTCAATATGGGCGAGGAACCGCTAGACGGAGCAATGGAGACGTTGGACATTCTTACAAAGAAGGGTAAACGGATAGGATTTGTTACCAATAACAGTTCCAAATCAAAGTATGATTATTTAGAAAAAATTAATCGTATGGGATACCAAGCAAACATAGAGCAAATTATTACAAGCGGTATGGCTACCGCCCAGTATCTTAGTAGGCACTTGCCTTATAAATCTGTTTACGTACTTGGGACCGAATGTCTTAAAAGAGAGTTTCAAGATTACGGTATAGAGGTAAAAGAGATAGGCGAAGATGCGGATTGTGTCATTTTGGCATTTGATACCGAACTAACATATGAAAAGCTATGGCACGCGACAAACCTTATAGGAAAGGGACGTAAATACATAGCGACTCATCCTGATTTTGTTTGTCCTTCCGACAATGGTGATATGCCCGATGCAGGCGCCGTCATGGCGCTAATTGAAAAAACTAACGGAAGAACGCCCGACGTAGTCGTAGGAAAGCCTTGTGCACCTATGGCAGAATATGTATTTGATCATTACAGCGTCAACCCAAAAGATGTTGCTTTTGTGGGTGATAGGTTGTATACGGATATCAAATTCGGAATAAACAATAAGATGACAAGTATTCTTGTTTTGACGGGAGAAACCACCTTAGAAATGCTTCACAACAGCGATGTTCAGCCAGATTATGTGCTAGACAGCGTAAACGACTTGAGAAAATATTAAGCGTTTTCGAGTAAAAATATTGCAAATACCGCTAAGTTATTATATAATAACAAAAACATAATATAAGCAAATATAAAATTTGTAACCACATTTGGAGAAAAAATGAAGAAAAAATTGCTTTTCACGATAGTTTGTGTTCTGCTTTTGACCACACTATGCACAATATTGGCAGGATGTACTCAGGAAAATTATAAGCAAAAAGCTATAGCTACTAATTTTTCCGAAGATATATACAGTAATGGAGGAATGGCGGTAGCTTACGGCGATTACCTTTATTTTATCAATGGATATGCCGGCGCCGATGTTGACAACACCTTTGGAAAGGTGGTAAAGGGCGCGATATTGAGAGTTGATTTGGTAAGTGGCAAACCTTCAGGCACACCAATTACTATCGTTCCCAAAAACGTTTATGGCACAGATAAAGAATATGGTGGCTTGTACATAGTTAACGACTATATTTATTACAGCACTCCCAATAGTGAAAAAGATAGCACAGGTAAGCAAAAAGTTGCCGAAATGAAAATTATGCGTACAAAGCTGGACGGAAGCTTGACCGAAGAAATACTTGCGTTTGAAGATTTTAGCGTAGTTTATCAAGTTGAGGGCGACAGGCTTGTTTACGTAAGAGAAGATTATCTCTATACTGTAGATTTAACCGCTAAGAAATTTGAAGGAGTAAAGGTAGAAGAAGAAAAAATTCTTACCAATTATAAAATTGTTCCCGGATACATAATTTATTGTATGTACGTAGATGGCAATACCGCAGATTATACAATGAAGGCATACAAAGTAAGCGGTGGAGAGCCGATTGTTTTGATGAGCTCCGATATGCTACGCGCAAATGTTGACGCTAAGACAACGTATACATTGTCTTTAATCAATGTCGAAAGCGATGAAAGTACGTTTACCGTTTATTATACCAAAACCGATAGTGAATTAAATACGCCGGAAGTAGGCATTTGTTCATACACTTTCAATAAAGAAAATATTACTTTTGAAAAAAGCAAAGAAGTAAGATATACCAATAATACGGCAACCACGACTAATTTTGCGTTTACATACCTTGTGAAAGCGGGCAACTACGTGCTTGCTAACGCCGATAAAACAATAACTATATTTAATGCCGATGGTACTTTCTTTAAGACGGTCAACAAAGAGTCTGAAAACGAACTTGCTCCTACAATAATTACTTTTACAGAAACTGTAACCATAAAAAATGTAATTCAAAAAGAAGACGGTATTTATCTTCGTTATGAGATGGCGTCAGCATTATATGAGTTAAAACTATTTAATACAAATGCTCAAGGCGAATACGTATATGGCGAATATAACGCTATAAAGATATTTAGCGGTGCGTTTGATGCGTCTTACGTAACTTATGAAGAAATAAACGGTGTGATATATTATTTTAATAGCGGTATATCCAACAATATTTATTGTTATGAAATACCTGCCGACATAACTACAAAAACAGACACCGCAAAAGGTAATCTTCTAGGAGTTATAACCGATGATGATTTCGTTGCTGCGTTCTAATAAAAAAATTTAGTTTAATTAAACAGGCAAGAAATTGCCTGTTTTTTTTACAAAAAATGTCATATTATAGCCTATATTATAT
>DATFIH010000080.1:0-3497 GCA_035270205.1 Clostridia bacterium
GAACTTGTGACCGCTTATAGAGTACAAATCAACGCCCATCTCGCGCATAGACACTTTTACTTTACCTACGGCTTGTATACCGTCGGAATGGAAAATAACTTCAGGATTTATCCGCTTTGCTATATCGCATAAAGCTTTAATATCGTTTATACAGCCCGTCTCATTGTTTACGTGCATAATTGATACAAGTTGTGTATTTTTAGTCATAAGATTAGCAAATTCTGATACAATAACCCTGCCAACATTGTCAACTTTGGCTTCTACAACGTCATATCCTCTTTGCTTTAACTCCATCGCGCAATTAAAAATTGCGGGATGCTCTGATTTTGATATTATTATTCTGCTTCCGTTCCCTTTTCTTGTACCCAATAAAGCTAAATTGTCGCTTTCAGTTCCGCTTGCAGTAAATATTATTTTACCTTCGCCACCGATTAGCTTCAAGATGTTTTCTCTTGCTTCTTTTATTTTGTTTTGTACCATTAAGGCTTCATGATAAGCAGCAGACGGGTTGTAAAATTGCTGTATTAGATACTTTTCCATTATTTCTACACATTCTGTATGTGCTTGTGTTGTGCTTGCGTTATCTAAAAAAATCATTTTTTCTCCATAATTAAACTATATAAATACTTATCCGCTATCATATAAAATTGACATGAAGGCGTAGTTATTTTTAAAAATAATTCACTGTTAAATTTTTTATCTATATAACAATTCTTACTTTCAAAATCTATATCTTTATAAGGTATTATTTCGCACGAAAAATTGCTGTCTGTCTTCATTTCTACAAGGTTTTTACTTGTATTGTTTTTATAGTATCTAGTTATCCTAAGCGTGCCATTATCCATCCAATATTCATAAGTAAATACCATAGAAAAGGCTTTTTTAGATAATATAATACTTATAACGTAAAGAGCAACGCTTAAAAGGATAAACCAAAGTTTCCATATTATTGCGACTATACCAAGTAGCGCAAATATTTTTAGAGTAAGTGAAATATTATGCATAAATTCAAACTTATTAATCGTTGAGATGCTTTCGCACTCTAGCTTATAACTATTATTTGAACAGTACATAAGTAGTTCCCTTTCCTCCTTCAAAATATGTGCCGTCTCTAAACAATTCAATTTCCTTTATTGTTTTCAAATAGTTGCGTACAGTCGCGCGTAAAATGCCTTCTCCATAACCGTGTATAATAGTAGCCTCATGCGCGTGTACTCGCAAGCATTTATCTATATATGTTACTAATTCGTTTAATGCTTCTTCTCTGTTTAGACCTATCAGGTTAATTTCTTTAGGAACTTGCTCATTAAACAGTTCTCTTGTTTCTATTTGGGTATGTTTAACTTGCTTTTTTTCGGTTTTTGTTTTCTTATTTAGCCTTTGCATATTATCAAATTTTATAGTGCTGATAATTTGCCCTAGTTTTACTTTTGCTTCGCGTTTTATCGGGTTGACTTGCGTTACTTCACCTTCGGAATTAAGCGACTTAATAAGCACCCAATCGCCTACAGTTATATCACCTTCCAATTCTTCACACAAACCTTGAAATTCATTTTCTTCACTGATTACATACTTTTTAAGTGACTTCCGTAATTTTTGAGCGGCAAAAATTGAACTCTCATCGGGATTGTCGATTAAATTCCTAAGTTCTACAATGATCTCATTTGCTTCTTCCATAGCTTCTTCAACGAGCTTTTTTGTTTCCTTTTGGACAGAAACGTTTAAACGTTCTCGCTGACTGTACAACTTTTCTCTTTCTTTTTCTACTTCCTTTAGCTTAAAAATGGCATCCGTCTTAGCTTTTTCAGTTTCAGCAAGATTATTTTCCGCGTCACGTCTGGCTTTTTCCAAACTTAGTACAATATTTTCAAATTCGAACCTTTGACTGCTAATACCTGCTTTTGCCTTTTCTATTATTTCCTTTTTTAGTCCTAGTTTTTCAGCTATCATTAGCGCATTTGATGCACCTGGAGTGCCTATTATCAATTGATAGGTGGGCGAATAGGTAACAGGATTAAAATCCATTGAGGCATTTTTAGTTTTTTCTACAGCAACCGCATATTCTTTAAGTTCGTTATAGTGTGTCGTAATTACTGCTTTTGCGCCTGTCGACAAAATATAGTCTGATATACTTACCGCTAAACTCGCGCCCTCAGCTGGGTCAGTACCTGCGCCTAGCTCATCAAATAATACTAAAGTATTGGGCGTGAGATTATTAATAATATTGACAACGTTTGTCATATGTCCTGAAAACGTTGATAAATTTTGTTCTATGCTCTGTTCGTCACCTATATCGCAAAAGATATTGTCAAAATTGCTAAGTTCGGCGCTGAAAGCAGGAACAAACATTCCACTCATACCCATCAAAAGTATAATCCCAAGTAGTTTTAAGCATACAGTTTTTCCGCCTGTGTTAGGGCCTGTAATAAACAACATATTAAAATCTTTGCCTAGGTAAATGGTGTTGCTAATGACTTTATTTGCATTTATTAGCGGATGTCTGCCCTTTTGAATATTAACGTAGCCATTAGTATTAAATGTAGGTTTAACTGCCTTTAAGTTGTTTGCATAATATGCTTTTGCAAAAATTATGTCTAAGTCGGTAATAATTTGGTAAGTATATTTTATAAATCCACATTCGCTCGATATACGGAACGTAAATTCTCTTAAAATTCTTTCAATCTCCTGATTCTCTTCCATCAACGTAGTTTTTAGTTCGTTATTTAGTTCAACTATTACCATAGGCTCAACGTATAATGTCGCGCCCGATGAGCTTTGGTCGTGGATAAGTCCAGGAATTGCGCCTCTATATTCAGCTTTTACGGGTATTACATATCTATCATTTCTAACTGTAACTATATTATCTTGAATATATTTAGAGTAGGACGCAGAATTAACAAAACTATTAAGTTTCATCTTAATTTTTTCGCCTATTTTTCTTAATTTTATCCTTATTGTTTTTAATGCAACGCTTGCATCATCGCTGATTTCGCTTTCACTAAGGATTGATTTGTCTATATCATCTTCCAATCTTTTATTGACGTAAATTTCTGTTGCTTTTTGTCTGATTAAAGTTATATTTTCGTCAGAAATTTTTGTAAGCTGTGTTTGCAGGTTTCTTGCAACAGTTAAAACATGTCCAATTTTTATAAGCTCCGCCATAGTAAGCACGCTCAAAACTTTAGCCCTTTCTAAGGAAAACTCTATATCGTCAAAATTAAAACTAGGCGTGATAGAATATTCAAACAAAAGCTTATCCGCTTCTTCTACTTCTTTTAAACTGCGCTCAATTTCTTCTATATCATTCATTGGATGCATTGCCAAAATTTGTTTTTCCGCACTTTTTGATGATGCATAATGCGCAACAAATGCAAGTATTTTGTCATATTCTAATGCTTTTAGCGTTCTTTCGTTCATTAATTTACCCCTCTCGACAAGTGTAAATGGTTATAATTTTCAGTTGAAAATTGTTTGTCAACATAATAATTATATATTAC
>DATFIH010000081.1:0-2067 GCA_035270205.1 Clostridia bacterium
GTTGCTTGTCATAATAATTATTGTGTTTTTAAAATCGACAGTGCGACCTTGCGAATCGGTAATTCTGCCGTCGTCAAGTATTTGCAGCAGTAAATTAAACACATCGGGATGAGCTTTTTCGATTTCATCAAACAAAACTACAGAATAGGGCTTTCTTCTAACAGCTTCGGTAAGTTGTCCACCTTCTTCATAGCCGACGTATCCTGGAGGTGCGCCAATTAGTCTGGAAACGCTGAATTTCTCCATATATTCCGACATATCAATTCTGACAATATTTTTTTCGTCATCAAAAAGATTTTGAGCCAATGCTTTTGCAAGTTCCGTTTTGCCAACGCCCGTAGGTCCTAAGAACATAAAGGAACCGATAGGGCGCTTGGGGTCGCTGACCCCTGCGCGGGAACGTAAAATTGCTTGACTAATAAGGGCAACGCCTTCGTCTTGACCGATGACACGTCGATGCAATATATCTTCTAGCTTTAGCAGTTTTTCTCTTTCTCCTTCTAATAGGCGTGTTACAGGTATTCCCGTCCAACGAGAAACTATTTTTGATATTTCTTCTTCGGTAACTTTATCCCGAAGCAGTTTGTTATCTGTGACTTTGTCAGGCTTGTTTTGTAGCTTGGACAACTTTGCTTCAAGTTCGGGCAACGTCCCATAGCGTAATTTTGCAGCCTTTTCATAATCGTAAGCACGTTGAGCAAGCTCTATTTCATTATTTGTCTTTTCTATTTCCGCTTTAATTTCTTGTGCGGAATTTATACCTTTTTTCTCATTTTCAAGTCGTGCTTGCATCGTTTTGAAGTTTTCTCTAAGTTCGGCTAACTCTTTTTGTATAGTAGTTAAACGTTCTAAGCTTAAGTTATCTTTTTCTTTTTTAAGAGAAACTTCTTCTATCTCAAGTTGCATTATTTTACGACTGATTTCATCCATTTCTGCGGGCATAGAATCTATTTCCGTTCTTATCATAGCACACGCTTCATCGATAAGGTCTATAGCTTTATCGGGCAAAAACCTATCAGTTATATACCTATGGCTTAGCATTGCCGCGCTTACTATTGCAGCATCGGTAATTTGTACACCGTGGAAAACTTCGTACCGTTCTTTTAAGCCTCTAAGTATAGAGATAGTATCCTCAACTGTTGGCTCATCTATAAGAACAGGTTGAAATCTTCGCTCTAGCGCAGCGTCTTTTTCGATATATTTTCGATATTCATCTAAAGTTGTTGCACCGATACAATGCAATTCGCCACGGGCAAGCAACGGTTTTAAAATATTGCCTGCGTCCATAGCAGAATCGGTTTTTCCAGCGCCAACTATTGTATGCAATTCATCTATAAACAGTAAAATTTGTCCATTACTGTTTTTAACTTGGTTTAAAACTGCTTTTAATCTTTCTTCAAACTCACCACGATACTTTGCGCCTGCAATAAGCGCGCCCATATCAAGAGAGAATATAGTTTTATCTTTCAGTCCTTCGGGTACGTCGCCACGAATAATTCTTATGGCAAGTCCTTCGGCTATTGCAGTTTTACCAACACCCGGCTCACCAATAAGAACAGGGTTATTTTTTGTCTTTCTGCTAAGTATTCTTATAACGTTCCTTATTTCTGTATCTCGACCAATAACAGGATCAAGCTTGTTTTCTTTGGCGCGTTCTGTCAAATCAGTGCCATATTTCTTCATGACATCATAAGTGTTTTCCGGAGTGTCCGTATCTGCTTTTTGATTGCTTTTCACTTTAGCAAGTTCCTCCTTAAATTTTTTGTAGGTTAGTCCATAAAGTTCGAATAGCTTATTGAGTTCTTGACTCTTTTCAAAAATAGCGCTCATAAGATGTTCTACGCTTAAATAAGAGTCACCGCCTATTTTTGCTAAACTTTCGGCGTGGGCAATTATTGTATTAACTTGTTGAGAAACAAAAATATTCCCGTCTAAGTTGCTAACTTTAGGTAGATTGTTAATCTTTCTAAGCAAAGCGTCTAGTATTTCTTCATTTTGTGCGTTGCATTTTACTATTATTTGCGCAATAAGACTGTCATAGTCCGATATAAGCGCGTGGGCTATATG
>DATFIH010000082.1:0-3641 GCA_035270205.1 Clostridia bacterium
CTACTGATTTTGGATAAAAGTAAATTGCCTCGGGAGAATCTATATCGACCGCCCCAAACCTTTTTAACATCCTTTGGTATTCGACTTCCTCCAGTTTTTCTCCCGTTATAACGCTTGTAATACGCGCGTTAAGCGCGTTAAATAGTAGTGCTTTTTGTTGCGGAGTTAAATCTTCTTGCATTATTTCTTCGTCTTTTAACGCTTTTTGCAAAGCGAGAACCTCAGAATTTTTGGTTTTTTGTATATAATCATCGTAAATAACTCTTTGTGCTTTTATAAGTTCGGATTCGTTCGTTTCGTTAATAATATGCCGTGCAAGGCTTTCAGGATAACCAATAACTCCGTTAATACTGCCGCTTGCAACATTTTCTTTTGTCCTCAAAATACCTGAAATTCTCAAATTTACGCTTTTTTCTGTAATTATTTCTTGACTTTCTTCTTCGCCAATTATTTGTTCATAATATCCTGTCTCCTCGCTATAATTGTAGAAATCTTTTTCCAATATCAACTTGAATTCTTTACCTATAAAATCTTCAAAAGCATATTCTTTAGGGATATTCGTTGTTATATTTAAATCAAGAAATTTGCTTATAACGTCGCCGAACATACTTAGAAAATCTATATAACCTAAAGCATAAAGCATATTATCGGTAATTTGGTTGTACTTATCTACAACAAGCGCAATTTCGTACGTACCATCATCGGCGCCATCTGTTGGCAATTTCCCAGAAAGCACGTCATATTGTGAATTGAGTACATCATTGTCGTTGACCATCATATCCCAAACGTTGATAGAATTCATCATAGTCATAATTTCTTCAAGGTCATCCTCTGACAACATATCAGATGCTTTATTGTCAAGCGGCGCCATAAACGCATCAAAGCTGTTAAGAAGTCTTTCCGAGTATGGATTTAGCTTAGTGTATCCTGAAAACTCTCCCTTTTTTGTTTCCGTTTTGTAAACATTTAGGTTGAGATCGTAATCATACTTAACCGAAGCAAGAGATTTGTCAAAATTTTCATTGATATGCTCTTTAAAAAGCTTGGTATCATTGCCTTTAAACAAGTTTTCTGTGTTTCTCATCATCGCTGAAATCTGTTCTTGCATAAATACCTTTTTTTCATCGGTATAAGGTTGTCGTCCATCTTCGTTGTCCTTAAGCATATCCAATATTTGATTCATATCAATTACTGACGTGTCTATGTCATCGCCTTCCGCAACTTGAGACATTATCCCAACAAATTTAGAATCGGCTTTCGATATGGTAATTGGATACTTTGCAAGCGAATCTTTTTCAAAACTCTTTGCATAAACAGAAAACCCCGAATTAAAAGCAAGTATCAAAGCAATACTTAACACACCTATACAGCCTGCTATTGACGTAATTGCCGTCCTGCCCATTTTATAATATAGATTTTTTAAACTTATTTTAAAAGCAGAACGCATTTTCATAGTCGGCTTTTTTTGTTTTTTTATATTTTGCGTTTCACGTTCGATAATAATCGAATTTTCAGGTGAACTATTTTCATCGGAAATTGTTTCACCGTCCTTCATTTTAATAATTCTATCGGAATAACGTTCGGCAAGTTCTTGATTATGCGTTACCAAAATGACCAATGATGTTTTCGATATTTCTTTTAATAAAGCAAGTATCTGTAATGAGTTTTCGCTGTCAAGAGCGCCTGTAGGTTCATCTGCAAGTAATATGCTTGGGTTGTTCACCATAGCTCTTGCAATTGCCACTCTTTGCGCTTGTCCGCCTGAAAGTTGCTTAGGCTTTTTTTTCGCCTGATCAACTACGCCTACTTTCGTTAATACCTCTAATGCTCTACGTCTTTGCTCTTCACTACTTTTGCCTGAAAGATCCATTGCGAGCATAACGTTCTCAAGCACGTTAAGATGCGGTATAAGATAATAAGTTTGAAAAACAAAACCCACGTTATTGTTGCGATAGGTATCCCAATCGGAATTTTTAAATTCTTTTGTAGATATGCCGTCAATGACAAGTTCACCTGAGGAATATTGGTCTAAGCCACCAATTATGTTGAGCAAAGTTGTTTTTCCACAACCGCTTGTGCCCAGTATAGACGTAAGTCCGGTGTCTGCAAAATCAAGGTTAATATTATTGAGCGCGATTACCTTATTATCTTCTTCCCCGTATATCTTCGTTATGTCTTTAAGCTTAAGCATTTTATCTCCTGTAAATTGTGAACTTTTGTGAAATATAAATATTTAATACTCATAAATTGTATACGCCAAACAGCCTTTGTGTCAAGACACAACTTAATGCTTTATGATACCTTGAAAATTGGCTTATTTATTGGGGTAATTAATAATATCTTTTATGACTTCACTAGCCATTATTAATCCGGCTACTGAAGGCGCAAATGCGATGCTTCCTGGAACTTTTTTTCGCTCATTTGGGCTATTATCATCTTCTTCTTTTGGCTTTAAAGGAATTTCGGTAGAATATACCACTTTTAGATTATGTATTCCTCTGTTTTTCAACTCTTTTCTCATTACTCTTGCTAATGGGCATATCGAAGTTTTACTAATGTCTGACACCTCAAATTGTGTAGGGTTCATTTTGTTTCCGGCGCCCATTGCGCTAATGATTGGCGTATTGCATTTTTTTGCCTTAACTATAAGCTCTATTTTACCAGTCACTGTATCGATAGCATCTATAACGTAATCGTATACTGAAAAATCGAATAAGTTGGATGTTTCGGGTAAATAAAAAACGTTGTATAAATTTACAACACAATTTGGATTGATATCAAGTACACGTTGCATCGCAACATCGGTTTTATACTGCCCGATAGTTTTATGCGTTGCGAAAATTTGGCGGTTTATATTAGATGCGCATATTTTATCATTGTCAATAAGATCAAGCGCGCCAATACCACTCCTTGCAAGAGCCTCTACGGCGTGACCTCCAACTCCGCCCAAACCAAATACAGCAACACGCGCATTTTTAAGATGGGCTAATCCTTGTTTTCCTATAAGTAATTCAGTTCTGGAAAATTGTTCTTGCATAACTATTCCCTCAATTATTTGTATCTTTTTCTAAATAAATCTCTTGCCATTTAGCAATATTTTCCTTAGTTACACAATATTCATTGAAAAGAAATTCTTCAATTGTAGAATACTTGTCAAAAATGGCCTTTAAACCGAGCTGAATATAACTTTCGTGAGCATAAGCGCACATAACGAAGTAATCTATAAGATATTTTTTCCTAACAAAAAGTTTAATAAGTGTATGTCTTATTCTATTAAAACGTTTGCGATAGATGTCCGTTTTTAGATATTCTTCCACAACGCTTTCTTTACTGCACCCTAAAGCTAGTTGTATCATCATCGCCGCTATGCCCGTTCTGTCTTTTCCTGCAGTACAATGAAACGCAATCCTCTTGCCTTCGTTTAAAACTTTAAACAACTTAGAATAAGCCTCGATAGAATAAGGCATAAAATTATAGGTTTCTTCAAACTCTTTAGTTGCTAAAATAATGTCTTCTTGTATTGCATTTGCAACATATTGTTTTATATCTCTTGGCACAACTCCCGTATCTGCTTTGCTAATAAGTACCGGAGCGTTTATATACTCACATCCTTCGGGTATATAATCGGGATGTTTTTCCAC
>DATFIH010000083.1:0-2324 GCA_035270205.1 Clostridia bacterium
ACATAGCCGAAAAAAGACAGGTTATAGCTATAACACATTTGCCACAACTCGCATCAATGGCCGACGTAAATTATCTTATAGAAAAAACTGTTACCGATGGAAAAACGCTCACATATGTAAAAGAATTAACCGGAGATGCAATTTATTTTGAACTTATGCGTCTTGCCGGCGCCATAGAAAATAGCGCGGTGGGGCTATCCAGCGCAAAAGAGTTGAAGCAGTGGGCGACTTCGTATAAAACACGCAAATAGCATTTTATTTATAACATTATTCTCAAATGTACGCTATATTGTAATAATATCCCAATTAAAATACCCTTTTTAGAATAATATTTTAATCCGACTGCATCCACACTAAAAGTATTGCAGGAGAGTTCTATGAAAAAAATATTGAAATTAGGTGGATTTTTTTTACTTGTAAGCATTATTTCAATTTGTATTGGATTATGTTATTCGAGTATCGATACCAAAGCATATGCAACTTGCGAAGGTGTTTACATCGGTGGCACACCCATTGGTATTGTTGCAAAAGGAAATGCATTAGTTATTACCCAGTTTATTAGTATAATATCCAATGACGGGGCCTATTCACCTGCGCTTAAGGCAGGTTTACAACGTGGAGATATTGTTACTAAAGCTAATGGACAAAAGCCTAATGACATATTCCAATTAAACAGTTTAATTGCCAATTCCACCGAAGAAATTACTATTGAAATAAGTCGAAACGGCGAAAAAATGACCTTCAATGTTAAACCTGTTTATGATCTTACGCAAAACGTCAAAAAGATAGGTATGCAAGTAAAGGGGGATTTATCCGGAATAGGCACTCTTACCTATATCACAGAAGATAATTGCTATGGTGCGCTTGGGCATAAGATTTGTGACGAGTTTAATTATTCCGATTTATATCAAAGCGGAAAAATTTATAATTGCTCCATAAATGGTTTTATAAAGGGTGAGCAAGGAAAAGCGGGAGAATTAAAAGGTAAAATTGTTTACGAAGAAAATAGTTTAGGCAATATTAATAAAAATTGTCTTACAGGCTTATTTGGTAAAATAAACGGAGATGAAAAGAAGGGCAGAGCGTTTTATAAAATAGGGACAAGAAATTCGATAAAATCAGGTCGCGCACAAATATATACGAGTATTGAAAACGACAAACCACAATTCTATGATATCGAGATTGTAAAAACGCAAAAACAAGACGCAATTTGTGATAAAGGAATGATTATTAGAGTAACAGACAAAACTTTACTTGAAAAAACAGGCGGTATTTTACAAGGTATGAGCGGTTCACCAATTATACAAAATGAATGTATTGTAGGAGCAGTAACACACGTTTTTATCAGTGATCCAACTATGGGTTATGGAGTATATGTTGATTGGATGCTGGCTCAATAATTATATAAGCTAAGTATAATATATTGCTTTGGAGCATTATCGGTTATCATATTGCGACAAAATATGCCATATATTTAAAATGTGGTTAGCAGAATTAGAATTTTTATTAGTAATAAGTTAATAGACTTAAAAAAAGCGTATAAGCAGTATCAATTTATATTTATTGGTGCGCTTATATGCTTAATTATAGGTTTAATCGCAGGAATTGGCATAGCCGACAGCTCAACAGAAAGATATGCTAACAATATGCTTGTTACGTCAATAGTCAACGGTAAATTTAATATATTCCTTTTTTACATTCAAGTTCTTAGTCTTTCCTCGATTTTGTTTGCAATTTGCTTTCTTTTAAGCTTTAATTATTACGCATTTTTGCTTAACGGGGCAGCTTTAATCATATTTTTAAGATATTATTTTGCATACATATTTGCAAGCTGTTTATTGGAAGGCTTAGTTGCGTACATATTGTTAATTACTTTATGGCTACCGCTTATCATTATATTGATGGCATTTTATATAAAGTATTTTATATCGATGTATTCTTTAATTTTTAGTTGTAATCGCAAACTTATTGTGTCTTACGCAAGCTATTGGCCCACAACTAGAAAAATGTTTCTTAATACTATTTTGTATCTATACCTCGTCCTTATTATATATACGGGTATTTTTTTGATAATTTTAAACCTTATTTATTGAATTGTTTAGCCAAATTCGCTACACACTAACAAATGAGGAGAAATTAAGTTATGAAAAAGTTTTTATTGATATTAACCTTAGTGGTAGTCATTAGCTCAATTTTTGCGGTGCCTGCCTTAACTACGGCGTTTGCTCTTACTGCAGACAATTCATTAAACATTCAATCTAGATCTTGTTATGTTGTGGATTACGATACCAATACCTTAATTATGGAAAAAGACAGCGACAAGC
>DATFIH010000084.1:0-5024 GCA_035270205.1 Clostridia bacterium
TTCCAATACCGTACTCAATAATTTAACGTCAAAGTTTGGCGAAACTGCAATAGCTGCAGGGGGTATTGTGAAAAAAATCGATATGCTCCCCATGAACGTAACAATGGGTTTGTCGCAAGGTGTACTACCTCTTATTGCCTATAATTATGCATCAAACGACTACAAAAGAATGAAAAAAGCCGCCAGCTTCACAAGGTTTATAGCTGTCAGCTTTTCAATATTATGTATAATAATTTTTCAAATTTTTGCAAAAGATTTGGTTAGTATTTTTATAAAAGATCCTCAAACAATATTTTATGGCGCCAAGCTTTTGCGCATTGTTTGTATTGCAATGCCTGTTATGGCTATAGATTTTTTAATCACAACTATGTTTCAAGCAACCGGCCAAGGCCCGCAAGCGCTTATCTTGTCGATTGTCAGGAAGGGACCGATTGATATAGCGCTTATGTATTTGATGAACTATCTCATTCCGTTATATGGACTCTATGCGGTGCAACCGATAGTTGATACTTTTGCTTTAATTGTAGCTATTGTATTATACGCATTTTTTCTAAAAAAACTTAATGCAAAAATGCACAACTAAATACAATCATTAAAAAAGCAAATCACGTCAGTTATAACCTTCTCATATTCCAAATCGTTTATAACCTCATGTCGAGAATCTTTATATAATTGCAATTCCACCTTTTGGATACCCAGTTTTTTATATTTATCTTTTAGTTTTGTTGCAAAATCTCCAAATCCTCCGATAAGGTCTGCCGAGCCGCAAAAAATCCCTATTGGTACGTCTTTCTTTATATTGGTAGTATTTTTCTTTTTCCAAGTGTTATAAATTCCGCGCAACATGTAATGATGAAAATTTATTGACATATTTACGCTACTTAATGGATCGTCTATGACATTTTGTCTTATTTCTTTATCCCTCGTTATCCATATGTTTGCGCCATCTTCCTTATAGCGTCTCCTTGTTAAAACGTCGGGAGCTTTGTTAACAAAAGCAGGACGCCATTTTCTAAATAACAACCAAAATGGAAAGGTGAAAACAATCCCTGCCATGACAAGTAGCCTTGGCATATATGCTGTGCCAACTAAAGCAACGGCGGATACTTTAGTGTTTTGCTGCAAAAACGACTGACCTAAAAAACTGCCGTAGCTATGTCCGAAAAAAAGTAGCGGTAAATTATATTTTTCCTTAAGGTAATCACTAATAAAAACAAGGTCTTTGCAAGTATCTGCAAACATATTACCTTTATGCCAACCTCTATCTTTATCGCTTTCAGTAAGTCCGTGTCCTCTATGGTCATCTCCAAAAGCAATATACCCATTTTCGTTTAAAAATTTAGCAAAACGGTCATATCGAAACACATGTTCCGTCATTCCGTGGGAAATTTGCACAACTCCTTTAGGATTGGTTACATCATCCCAAAGATAGCAACAAAGTTTGGTGTTGTCAAAACTGTTAATATAAATTTTTTTCATTAGTTATTCCTCTTTTTACATTTACAAAAATTGTATAATAATAATAGCTACAAGTCAATACACTGTATTGTTTTAAGGTTTTAAATTATATTTACCCAGTTGTTTAAATATTTGATTGGTTCCCGTTGCAGATAGTCCGCTAGCTCCGCCTAAGACTATGGCAACTATGATGTTGTCAGTCGGCAAAATATTGGGTACTCCAAAGTATGCCACTGCTCCAAATATAGCGCCCATTACACACGCAATCAAAGGGATAAACCTAAGAAAATTTTCATTGTTTTTTACTGCAATTTTTATAATCGTTATTATCCAATAAACTATAATCGTTATTGTTGGCACGCTTATAGCTGTTAAAGAATGCTCCATATACCCTCATAATTAATGTATATAAAAAAATACCTTCCATTATTCAATATTTTTCGGAAGGTATTGCATTTAAATAAGGTTTATATTTAATTACCGCATTCTATAGATATTTCATTAAAGGTTGCAAGCAACTCCTTAACGCAAATAACTTCTTTTTGCTCGCCGCTTTTGTCAATAATTGTTTTGCCTTTATCTAGCATAAGAAGGCGGTTGCCGTATTCTACAGCATAGCGCAAATTATGCGTTACCATAAGCGTCGTTATTTTTTTTGCTGAAATAAGCTTCTTTGTAAGGTGCATAATATCTTCGCTTATATGTGGGTCAAGCGCGGCAGTATGCTCATCTAACAGTAGCAAATCAACCGGTGTCATCGTCGCGATAAGTAAAGTGAGCGCCTGTCTTTGTCCTCCGCTAAGCGCGCCAACCTTAGTTCCAATCCTATCCTCAAGTCCTAAGTTGAGTTGCTCTAATTGTTCTTTATAGTATCCCAAACGCCTACTATTAAGACCAATGCTTAGATTGTACCATTTGCCTTTATTGTCGGCAAGCGCCATGTTTTCAGCAATAGTCATTGTGTTTGCAGTACCCTTAGACGGGTCTTGAAAAACTCTGCCAATTTTTGCCGCTCTTACATACTCTTTTTGTTTTGTTATGTCCCTGCCGTTTAATATAATGTTACCGCTGTCTATAGGCACGTTGCCACTTACAATATTCAATATCGTAGTTTTACCGCTACCGTTACTGCCAACTATGGAAACGAATTCCCCTTCATTAACTTTGAGATTAAAATTGTTAAAAACGGTATTTTCGTTTATTGAACCGGCGTTAAATTTTTTGCTAATATTAATTAACTCCAACATTTTTAACCTCCTTTTTTTTGCCAATCCCTTGCTTGAATACTGTTTTATTTAGCATTAGTATTATTGCAAAAAGAATTGCCATAACAAGTTTTAAATAGCTTGAAGGAACGCCTAGTGCAATGACAACATTTAAACAGGCTGTATATATTAACGCGCCAATAATAACTGCGCTGGTGCCTTTTACTTTTGTTGCTTTTTTGAATATTGCCGTCCCCATGATTACACTGGCTAACGCAAGCACAACCATTCCTATCCCCGAAGTATTGTCATAATAGTTCATCCATTGCCCATATACGCCACCGGCAAGCGCCACCATAGCGTTTGCAAGGCTGAGTCCCAGTATCTTATACAAACCGTTATCAACACCTAAAGACGTGCACATTTGCTCGTTATTGCCCACAGCTTTTAGCATAAAGCCCATTTTTGTTTTTAAAAAAACATCTATAATAAATTTAAATATGCCAACTATGAATATAAAAATTAGTATGTTGCCCACAACGTCTAGATCGCCCTTAAATAAATTGGTAAATGCGTTGTTGAAAAGCGTTGTTTTATTGCCATAGCTTATAAAAACCTTTAAAGTTCCGTCTATGCTTCCTAAGTTTAGGTTGATAGATATAAGCGCTGTCATTGTGAGTATGCCCGACAATAAATTGCTTATTTTAAATTTTACGTGCAGAATGCCCGTAATTGCTCCTGCCAATGCCCCTGCCAAAAACGCAATAAGCAGTGCAAATATAAAATGGACTCCGCTTGAAATAAGCATAACGCAGACGACACTACCCAGTGGGAAAGTGCCGTCTACGGTTAAATCTGGAAAGTCCAGTATTTTGTAGGAAATGTATACGCCCATAGCTACTAGCGCATAGCAAAAACCTTGTTGAATAATAGTAAGTAATGTATTTAATGCCATCTTTCGCCTTCTTCATTAATTTGCTTGGCGCAAATCAATGTTTGTAGGTACTGCCAATCCAAAACTTGCAGCGACCTCGCTATTGTATACCTTTTCGCTATCGCTTACAGTGATATAATCACCTTTTACAATGGTCTCGCCACCAATAATTTTTGCAATCATTAGTCCGGTAAGGCGACCAAGTTCTACATAGTCTAAAGAAACTCCTGCCAAGCATCCGCCCTTAACTTGTTCAATTTCACTACCAAAAACAGGAATATTGACCTTATTAGCCTCTTCTAAAATAGTATCTAAACATCCAACTACTGTATTGTCTGTAAGATTGCTTATGCAGTCAAGTCCTTCCGTTGCAAGCAAATAATTTAAAGCAGTCATTATCTCGTTGCCAGCGCCAATCGATACCGAAACAATTTCGATATTTTCTTTTGCTGCTTCTGCTTCCATTGATGCAAGCTGACTTGTAGAGTTGGGCTCACCAGTACAATATATAATACCTATTTTGTCAACGGTAGGAATAAAACTCTTAATAAGTTGAACCTGTCCTTCACAGTCTAGCAAATCGCTGCTTCCTGTAACGTTTTCCATTTCTGTAAGTCCTGCGGAAATAGGATCACTTACAGCACAGTATACAACGGGAATATCACCTTTTACTGCGCCTGCTGCAGCCAGTGCTGAGGGTGTAGCAATAGCAGCTACTAAACCAACGTTTTTGTTAGCAAAGCTTTGCGCTTGCGCTGCGCTGATGCTGGAATCAAAACTGCTAACTTGTAAATCTATAGTATAGCCGTTATCTTTGTTAATACCTGCTTCTTCAAGTCCGATTATGATACCGTCATAGCAGTTGTTAAGTGATTCGTGATTACCAAATTGAATAATGCCTATTGTTTTAGAATAATCGTTGCAAGCTGTACATAAAAATACGCTTGTTACTAGGCATAATACTAATAGTGTTATAATTAATATTTTTTTCATTTTTTCATATCTCCTAATTTTTTTTAATTGCCCCATTATACGCATACAGGGCTAAACGGCATAAAGTCTAAATGTTCTTACGCCATCGCATTAAATACTGATTAGGTTTTTTTCTTTCAGGTGCCATTACTTCCTCTTATACAACAAAAAAGCATATTAAAATTCGCTTGGGACGAATTAATATGCTTCGTGGTGCCACCCAATTTTATAACGTATATTACGTTACCTCTTTAATGAAAGTACTATCATACTCTCTCCCTATAACGACGGGTTTTCGTCAAAAGCTACCTTTGCTTAGTATTGCACTCTCGCCTTTGCCCTCAGCAGTCCATTCACCTAAAATAGAATAATCTTGTCACACCAACCCAAGACTCTCTGATATCCTAAAACTTAAGCTACTACTCTGCCTCAACGGTTTTTCATATTATTTAGAT
>DATFIH010000085.1:0-5129 GCA_035270205.1 Clostridia bacterium
TTTCAGTCCATGCGTTTGGCTATCATAAACAACACTGGTTGTTCCTGTTACAGGGATATTCTCATCGTTTCTAAAAATTACTATTGTTTCAGCTTGTAATATAGTTCCGACTAAATATAAATACCTATTTTCCTCATCGTCTAAATAGCTTTGAGCTACATCTAAAAGATAATTGGTATTGTCGATATCATAACCATATATCCTTATATTAATAGCAGTAGGATTATCGTTTTCATCATTAACGTCTTTACGCTCATAACAACTTGTAACGTAGTTCACCAAAAGATTTATGTTTTCCTCGTCTCCTTCAACTACTCCAGTTAAAATATCGCCTTCTTTTGCCGTAAAGCTATATTTAGATTTAGTTACAGCACCTTGCAAAAGTTTGGTTGTACCGTCGTAAGTCTTTACGATTCTTTCTTCGGCTTTTATATCTATTACCCGCTTTTGTATAACAAGCACAGGATATAAATTTTGGTCATTTTCGGTAATGTAGGCTGCATTAATTTTATAGTTGGTAGAAATACCGTAAATGCTGTTATCTATAAACAATTTTATGTAATAAGTCCCTGCGTCGAACGGCGTTACATCCTCATCCATATCTTCTGCATTTAAATAAATCTTATAAAGAGGATGTGTAAGACCCAAATCAGTTATTTGAGTAGTTTGCTCTCTTAAATTATAGCTATAGATAGGGAATGGATTGCTATAAGATGATATTATAGCATCTCTTCCAACAAAACCCGAATACGTAACGTTAAACGTAGGATAATTATTCGTCCTGTCATAAACTTTTGTAGCAAAACCTCTACTTAATCCTTCATATTCGCCAAGCACATTTATATCAAGATTAGCTTTAACAACTTTTAAATAAAAGTATGCCGGCTCAAAAGCATTATAGTTGCTACTAGCTTCAACTTCGATTAAGAAAACGTATTCTCCTACGTCTATGCAATTGCCGTCATACACAGCGATATCACTTTCCGTAATATTGTGTTTATCTGTCCCGACAAATTGACCAGCAAAGGTGATTTTGATGCCTTCGCTACCTATAAGCTCCTCACTATCATCAATAACCGCATCCCCGTATTTACGCTTTACATTCGGCTCTAATGCATTACCTGTATATACGTAATAATCAAGATATTCATCATTTTCTTCATCATAAATTCCGTATACTAATAGATAAGGATCAGCTTTCTTGATTTCAAACTCTATCGCCGACCCGTCGTAGCTAAAATAGTAATTAAGCAAAGTTGATGTATCCGGACCTGACTTTGGCTTTATAGCATATACTCCCGAAGTCGTTTCCGTTCCTATCGTTATAACAGTATCACCGTTGAAAAAGTCCCAATCTATAATAGGCGGATTGGTTATAATATTTTGTGGGTCATAACAACTTTCACCATCTACCCAACCTGTATATATAAAATCCATATGATCAGCAATAACTGAGTTATCGTCCAAATATGTCTTTTCGGCAGCAAACCCCTCTTCAAAGCCAATAGTTACAAGTAGAGGAGCTTTATTTACGATTATGGTAAATACTTTAGCGTCTTCCCCTTCATAGCTTGCATAGTTGGGATTGTAGGCTTCGTGCAATACAGCGTTTATCTCAAATATAAGCGTGTAAGTGTCGGCATTTTTAATCGGCTCGCTTAATCCTTGCGAATTTAAAACCGTATAAGTTGCAGGAAGTATGTCGGTTTCTTTTTCTAAATTAAGGAAAACATAGCTTGGACTATATACAGCACCACTATACGTATAACTAAAACCATCTTGATCTGTTAAATCAACACCGCCAATATTGTTGGTGAGTTTTATTTGATAATCATTTGATGCAGTGATTGTGACGATATACGAATACTCTTTACTATAAACATAATTACCAGATCCATCATCAAAATATAAGTTCTTGCGGTACTTTTCTAACAAAGTACCATTTATGATAACGTAATAGATGCCAGAGTCAATAATTTCCGTTACTTCTATTCCGCTCTTTGTAATATCAACTATACTTACTTGACCAAAGTTGCTATCCTCTCCCGAAAAATAATCGCTAAATGAGCCTAGCTCATATGCTGTATTGTTATAAGGAATTGTGATATCTTCACCGATAAACACAATCTCAAGCGGCACTATAGTAAACGTTATTATTGTCGGCTCTCGGCTTGTTGCATAATTCATATCGAATTCGGAATTTGGTCTTGCGTATAACCTTAGTGTATAAACGCCGACTTCCAACAAGTCGATTTCAAGACGCATTCCAAACGGTATTTGTTCGATAGGTTGAACGACATTGTCTTTAATATATTCGTACGTTTGGGTAACTCCGTCATATGTATATGAGTGAACGTTGATGCCCAAAAATCCTACGTTTGCGTTACCACCTACCAAGTTATACATAGGCACTATTTCATTACCAGTATAAACACTTGTTTGATTAGTATTTTCTCCAACATCAATGGTCAAAGCTTTTTTGAGTATATAAAACTCATCGTTTGCAGGTGTTATATCAAAATTATGCTTGAACGCGTCAATCGCTCTTATTCCATTATTAAGACCGCTAGTATGAGCTTTGTCATTATATTGGTCAATAGAAAAAATTACGCTATGCGTTGTATCCGAAGAAGTAAATCCTTCTTGAACGTCTTCACCAAATTCATTCTTAACTAAAAAGCCTTCATAAATTATGGTGTTATTCATCGTATACTCGTTGAACATATAGTATTCGTTTATTCCCGAAATATGCTCGTCTGCTACAATATAGCTGCCATTACTCTTATAGTATATTTTAGTTGAACCATGCGCTGAAGAAGATTCTTCCAAAGCGTTATCAAAAGCTACTTGGTCGGACAAGTTAAGTGCTATAAAATCTATATATACCTTAGTTGCGTTATAGTTGTTTTGCAGTTCGATTTCGGTAATATTTGTATTATCACTTAATAAATAATAATTTATCTTTCCTTGTGCAAGTTTAGGATAAGCAATAATATCATAAGCAGTACCCGTTGGATCAATGCTCATCCAATAGCTGTAAAGTGCCAGTTCCTCAGCATTGTTGACATATAATACTTCATCAAAGCCAGTATTATAAACAGGATTATTCTCCAGATAACTTCTAATAGCGAAAGTGATTGTTGCTTTTACACTCTTACCATAAATCTGAAGACTAGTATTTAACGTGCCGCCTTTATAATTTCTGCTTGACGGTAGGTTAAACTGCAACGAATATGTGCCGGCTATAACCATGTTTTTAATTTCGGGACTATTTAAATTGTATGACCCGTGTGGACAAGTATCATCACAATCTCTATAAAATCCTCTTACTTCAACAAGATCAGCAAATGTTTTGCCCTCACTATTAAGAGTGTTTATAATATTTTGAGACTCTAAATGACCACTAAAATTAAATACTGCTTTACCTTCGCCTTGATATGTTACTGTAGAATTAATTTGGGATTGTCCCGTATAATTATAATAAACGCTATTACTTTGCACAAACAAAAATTTATTTTCAAGGTCCAATTTTCCTATGTTCAAATAAGCATAATCTGGACTATCTAAATTTATTCTAACAGTGTAATTATCAAACATAAAATCAAGAATCTCAGCGTTATTGTATTCTATACGATAATAGTCGGTTTCGTTAGCGGAGCTGTCTGTCGTACTTGATATTGCAACGCTAGGTGACCTTGAAGTATCCACCCAAGAGAAAATATTTCTAATATCAATGGGGTCTTGATTAAAATCTTGTAAACTCCCGGAATGTTCCCATTCGAAGCCTTCCCCCGAAAGAAAACCGTTTATTGTCATTTTAACGCATTTATCAGACGAAATGCCCAAAGCCGTACTAAGTCCAATTTTGCTTTCAGCAATTACGCCTCTATTCATTCTACTGTAGTAATAGTAATAGTAATTTTCACCGGCTACAGTTCCGTCAGGTAAAACATCACCTTTTTTTGCAACTTGCAGTATTACGTAAGTATTTTCCGCGTAGTTTCTTTTATATAATGGATAATTTATCCCATTTACATTAGCCGTATATGGGACATCAACGATACCTACGTTTAAATTTAGTTTATTAATAATACCCGTTTCTTTCCATTCCGCGCCAAATATGTTGGTAGCGTCAAGCTCATAACTACTAAGAGCTTTAGCCGCTGTCGGTGAATTTTCTGCGCCAGGTACAAATTGCATTTTGAAATTAGGTTCAATCGGAATATTTTCACCTGCTTTAGATTGTGAATAGGCTGCATCCAACAAGCAAGTAACATAAGATTGGTCATAGGTATAAATGTTACCGCCAGTAAGCTCAGCGTTAAAACTTAGCAGTTCGTCGGTACCATCATAGTCTTTTATGTTGATCATCTCATTTACTTGAATACTAAGTTTCAATTTGCTAATGGATAAAAGCTCAAGTTGGCTTAAATTAATCTCAACAACATCATTACCTGTTCTATCCTTTACGGTAAAAAACCCCCTGTTGTCAGGTTGGTCGTTAATATTATTTTCGTAAGAAGACGAGGTTGAAGCGTGTAAGACATATACTGTGTAGTAAAAATAATAATCGCCATGATAAAGTCTTGCATTATACATGGTATATTTATTACCGCTACCATCAGTATAAACTATACCGGAGGTTGCTTCATTGTTTCTAATTCCTGTCATTATGCCTATATAAATACGGTTTTCCACGGGGTCTCTTGTCGCCGAATCTGCGGCATTACCATTGACTATATAAATTTCCCAATTATTGGTAAAAATCGTTCCCCTTGTGGAAACTATTGGGTCAACGTTAAAATCAAAATCATTTACAGTTCCCTTTTGCCCATAAATATAACTGGCTTCCTTGGAAAAATCTAAAGATATTTTGTTAGGCAAAATACTAAAATTACCATCAAAAATTAAAATTGTTCCTGTTAATAAATCATATTTTGTCTCAAGTTCAAAAAAGTTAGTTCCGACCTCATAGCCAAAAGGATAATACGTACCATTATCGTAATAACCTATTTCCGCTTCATAATTATCCAAAACTTCTTGAATATCGTTGGAACCTGGAGAAATAAGACTAATACCCATAAATACTTTCTTGTTTTCGCCAACTGCAGCAGTATCAAAATGAGAAC